>JAFUKV010000293.1 GCA_017467745.1 Bacteroidaceae bacterium
ACCCATCCTTCCAAGATGGTGTGTTGATTTTTGCATTTATCCGTAAATGCAGCGCAAAGATAAGACGTGTTTTTTTATTTTGCAAATAAACCATTCTATTTTATTTCGTAAATTATGTGTAGCTTTGTCACCGGTCTTTTTTATGGAGAGGTCTTGAATGAAAGAAGAGGTAGTTAAGATTAAAAAAACTAATAAATTACGATTGTTTGCTTTAATAGCAGCGGGAGTAGTATTATTGTTGTTTGGCGCATGCCGAGTTTTTTACGGATATGCAGTTAAACCGGTTTCTGACCGGTCATTTATGATTTATATCGACAAAAATACTTCGGATACGGATTTATATGCCTCGTTGGAGAATCATATTGGGCGGGGAGAATTGTTGCGATTGAAACGACTGATGAAAATAAAAAAGTGCAATCCTGCTAAAAATCCCGGAGCGTACAAGATAGATTCTGCTATGAGCGTGTACGCTGTATATAAGATGTTAGCGGGCGGATTGCAAACTCCTGTAAAATTTACGTTTAATAATATCCGAACCGTAGAGCAATTCGCTCAAAAGGCAGGAGAGCAATTGATGTTTTCGCAAGAGGAATTATTGGCGTTGTTATCGGATACGGAGCGTTTGTCTGCATTGGGCTTTACAAAAGAGACATTGCCGGCGTTATTTATTCCGGATACGTACGAGTTCTATTGGACGGTTTCTCCCGAGCGTTTTATAGATAGAATGAAAAAAGAGTACGATCGGTTTTGGAATGATTTGCGGCGGAAAAAAGCGGAAAAAATATCTCTGACACCGGTTGAGGTGGCTACTCTTGCATCGATTGTAGAGGAGGAAACAAATGATTCCGAAGAGTTGAGTATTGTTGCAGGCCTTTATTTGAATCGGTTAAAAAGAGGGATTTTGTTGCAGGCTGACCCGACGGTCAAGTTCGCTGCGGGCGATTTTGAGATGCGTCGCATTCTTTTGGCGCATTTGCAAATAGATTCGCCGTATAACACATACAAATATGTCGGGTTGCCTCCCGGACCTATCCGAATACCGTCTAAACGAGGAATTGATGCGGTACTTAACTACACTAAACACGATTATTTATATATGTGCGCCAAAGAGGATTTCTCGGGTAGACATAATTTCGCCAAAACGTTGGCAGAACATAATCGCAATGCGGAGCGATACCACGCGGCATTATCCGCTCGCAAGATTTTTAAATAATCGTCTGTTATATACATAATATTCCGTATATTTGTAAACTTCCGATGCTGTCGGAAGCCTTTACATATTGATATAATAGAAGAAAAACACGAACATAATTAAAAAACGATAACTGAAAAATGAGCAAGCATTTATTTTTAGGAGACGAAGCTATCGCTCAGGGAGCCTTAGATGCCGGAATTTCGGGTGTTTATGCTTATCCCGGTACTCCGTCTACCGAAATTACAGAGTATATTCAGGCTTCAACCGAAGCGGCGGAGTCGCCGATACATACTCGTTGGGCGACAAATGAAAAAACAGCTATGGAAGCTGCTTTGGGAATGTCGTATGTTGGTAAAAGGGCGTTGGTCTGCATGAAACATGTCGGGATGAATGTGGCAGCCGACGCTTTTATTAACGCCGGAATGACAGGTGTAAACGGCGGTTTGGTAGTTGTGGCTGCCGACGACCCCTCTATGCACTCGTCTCAAAACGAACAAGACTCTCGCTTTTATGCCGATTTTGCGTTTATCCCGGTATTTGAACCGTCTAATCAGCAAGAGGCTTATGATATGGTTCGGAAAGCGTTCGATTTCTCCGAACAATTCAATGTTCCGGTGCTATTCAGGGTTACCACCCGTTTGGCTCATTCGAGAGCGGGAGTGGAAACTGCGCCTAAAAAAGGCCAGAATAATTTATCTTATCCGGAAAATTCGGCTCAGTTCATCCTGTTACCGGCTAATGCCCGTCGTCGATTTAAGACGATTCTGTCCGGAATTCCGGCACTGTCCGAAGCTTCGGAAAAGTCAGAATTTAACGTATATAAAGAAGGGTCGGATAAATCGTTAGGGATTATAGCGTGCGGTATAGCATACAATTATTTGATGGAAAATTTTGCCGGCGATTGCCGTTATCCCGTATTGAAAATATCTCAGTATCCTTTGCCGGAAAAATTAATCGCTCGTATAGCAGATGAATGCGATGCGGTTTTGGTGCTTGAAGAGGGCTATCCTTTTGTTGAAGCTAAGATTAAAGGTCTGTTGGGCAGAGGTATTGTTGTAAAAGGAAAATTAGACGGAACGTTGCAACGCGACGGAGAACTTACTCCGGACAGCGTAGGTGCGGTTCTCGGATTTGCTCCTAAATCGGAATATGCTATGCCGGATGTCGTTCAGATGCGTCCGCCGGCACTTTGTCAGGGTTGCGGACACCGAGATATGTACGATGCTCTGAATAATGTGTTGCGCGAATACGAAAATCCCCGTGTGTTCGGCGATATAGGCTGCTATACATTAGGTGCGTTACCGCCGTTCAGAGCAATCCACTCGTGTGTCGATATGGGAGCGTCCGTTACAATGGCGAAAGGTGCTGCCGATGGCGGACATTTTCCTGCGGTAGCGGTTATCGGAGATTCTACCTTTACCCATTCGGGTATTACGGGGTTGTTAGATTGCGTAAACGAAAATGCGAATGTAACCATTGTTATCTCCGATAATGAAACAACAGCCATGACCGGAGGACAAGATTCTGCCGGTACAGGCAAAATAGAAGCCATTTGCGCCGGTGTCGGGGTTGATCCTGCTCATATCCGGGTGCTTGAACCGCTTAAAAAGAATATGGAATCGATGATGGATACTATTCGTGAAGAAATCAATTATAAAGGGGTGTCCGTATTGATACCTCGACGTGAATGTATCCAAACGTTGAGCAGAAAAAAGAGAAGTAAAAAATAAAGGAGGTAACGGAAGATGAAAACAGATATAATTTTATCAGGCGTAGGAGGTCAGGGAATACTCTCGATAGCTGCCGTTATCGGAGAAGCCGCAGTAAGTAATAATTTATATATGAAACAGGCCGAAGTACATGGAATGAGCCAACGCGGAGGTGACGTACAGTCTAATTTGCGTATATCGGATAGCCCGATTGCTTCGGACTTGATACCGTTGGGAAAGGCAGATTTGATAATTTCGCTCGAACCGATGGAAGCTCTCCGCTATTTGCCGTATTTATCTAAACAGGGATGGTTGGTAACCAATTCGGTTCCGTTTATCAATATTTCCAACTATCCTGCTCCTGAGCAGGTTATGGCGGAAATAGATAAGTTGCCTCGAAAAATCGTTTTGGATGTGGAAAAGATAGCGAAAGAGGTCGGTTCTGCACGAACTGCCAATATTGTAATGTTGGGTGCTTCATCTCCTTTTCTGGGGATAGATTATGCGCAGATAGAGGCTGGTGTACGCTATATTTTCGGGAAGAAAGGTGACGCTATCGTTTCGTTGAATTTAAAGGCGTTAGAAGCCGGTCGTAAGGTTGCCGAAACATTGATGTAGGTTTAATCTGAATTGATATGATAAAAAAGCGAGGCATTTCCGTCGAAATGCCTCGCTTCTTGTTATTGCTAAGCGTATTATAATCTGGCTTTGATAGCTTTTGATTCCGCTTCGTATCCCGGTTTATCGAGTAGGGCGAACATGTTCTTTTTATAGGCTTCTACACCCGGTTGGTCAAACGGGTTTACTCCTAAAAGGTATCCGCTGATACCGCAGGCTTTTTCGAAGAAGTAAATCATTTGTCCTAAATAATATTCCGTAATAGCGGGAATTTCTATTTTGAGATTGGGAACTCCGCCATCTACGTGAGCGATTTGAGTACCTAACTCGGCCATTTTGTTTACTTGGTCTACACGTTTTCCGGCTAAGAAATTCAGTCCGTCTAAATTTTCTTCGTCAGAAGGAATTACAACCTCGTGCTGCATGTTCATAACAGAAAGCACGGTTTCGAAAATCGTACGTTCTCCTTCTTGTATCCATTGTCCCATAGAGTGGAGGTCGGTAGTAAAATCGACGGCTGCCGGGAAAATTCCGAGATTGTCTTTACCTTCGCTTTCTCCGTAAAGTTGTTTCCACCATTCAGCGAAGAAGTGCAGTTTGGGATTGAAGTTTGCCAGTATTTCCGTTTTTTTGCCGGCTTTGTATAAAGCGTTGCGGGTAGCTGCATAGATAGCGGCAGGGTTTTCTGCAAAAGGAACTTTATCGCCGCAAAGTTTTTCCATTTCAACAGCTCCGGCTACCAATTTGCGGATGTCGAATCCAGCAACAGCGATAGGCAGCAATCCTACCGGAGTGAGAACGGAGAAGCGTCCGCCTACGTTGTCAGGGATAACGAATGTTTTGTAGCCTTCCATTGTTGCTAATTTGCGTAAAGCACCTTTGGCTGCATCGGTAATAGCAACGATACGATTTTTTGCTTCCTCTTTTCCGACTTGGTTTTCAAGTTGTTTTTTTAGTAAGCGGAAAGCGATAGCCGGCTCGGTTGTTGTTCCCGATTTTGATATATTGATAATACCGAATTGTTTATCTTTCAGTATGTTTTGCAACTCGTATAGATAATCTTCGCCGATATTTTGGCCGGCGTAAAGCACTACGGGATTTTTTTTATCCGTGCACATCCAATCGAAAGTATTTGATAATGCGTCTATAACGGCTTTTGCACCGAGGTAGCTACCGCCGATACCTATAACAACCACGATATCGCATTTGCTGCTTAATGATTTAGCGGTGTCTTCGATGTCGGTTAAATGGGCTTCGCTGATAGAAGACGGTAAGTGCAACCATCCTAAGAAATCGTTTCCTTTACCTTTTCCCGATTCTAATAAAGCGACGCTTTCTTCCGCTTTTGCGGCATACGCATAGACATTTTCTTTGGTAACGCATCCCAGAGCTCTGTCTATTGATAATTTTATTGTTTCCATATATTTGAGTAGTTAAAATTTTATCTGTTTTATTTGAATGTATTCGTTAATACTTTTATTTCGGTTTCAGCAGACAGCTTTTTGTATAGAATATTATGAACGGTTTCCAATATCGGCATATTAACCTGATATTGTTCATTGATTTCTTTGATACATTTGGTCCCGTAATATCCTTCTACAATCATTTCCATTTGTATTTGAGCCGCTTTTACGGAATACCCTTTTCCTATCATGGTTCCGAAATTATAATTTCGGCTGAATTGCGAATAAGAGGTTACCAACAAGTCTCCCAAATATGCAGAATCGCAAGTGTTGCGTTTTATCGGGTGTACCGTATTGACAAATCGGGTTAGCTCTTTTATGGCGTTCGATACTAATACGGCGTGAAAATTGTCTCCGTTTTTCAGTCCGTTACATATTCCGGCAGCAATGGCGTAAACGTTTTTGAGTACGGATGCGTATTCTATGCCGATAACATCGTTAGAGATGATTGTTTTGATAAAATGGCAACGCAATAAAGATGCTATCATTTCCGCTTTTGCCGTATCCGGACAAGCGATAGTCAGGTACGAAAGTCTTTCGAGAGCCACTTCTTCTGCATGACAAGGTCCGCCTACAACGGCAATGTTTTCTTCGGGCACATGATAGAAATCGCGCAGATAATCGGTTATTATCATATTCTCTTCGGGCACAATGCCTTTTATAGCCGATAATATGAGTTTATCTTTAAGCGGTTCCGTTAACGTTTTCAGATGCAGTTTCAAGTAGGGCGACGGGGTAACCAATATTAACGTATCGGACTCTTTTACTACTTGGTTAAGGTTCGAATAGAAATTTATTCGGCTCGTATCGAATAATACGCCAGTCAAGTAAGCAGGATTATGTCCCATTTGCTTAAACTCTTCTATCCTGTCTTTACGACGCATATACCAATTTATATGTTCGTTGTTTTTAAGTAACAGTTTTGCTATTGCCGTTGCCCAACTGCCTCCGCCTAAGACCGCTATTTTACCGGGAAATGTCATAAAAGTCTCTCCCGTATTTTATTTTTTCGCATTTTCTATCCATGTAAGCACATCTGTGTTGGCCGGATTCTGCAAATTGAGTTTGTGCTTTTTATTCAAACCGCAAATTTCTTGATGCAATTTATTGGGGTTTGCTTCTTGTAGAGATTCGATGGTAATGTATCCTGCTTTTTGGATAACTTCTACCCATTCTTGGGGAATGCCCAATGCTGTATATTTGGCCGCACTGTCTTTTTTCTGTGTTTTTTCAGGACGCATTTGCGGGAAAAGAAGCACCTCTTGTATGGTTGTCTGTCCGGTCATCAACATAACCAAACGGTCCATGCCGATACCGATACCGCCCGTAGGAGGCATACCGTATTCAAGGGCACGTAAGAAGTCTTGGTCTATAAACATAGCTTCGTCGTCTCCTTTTTCTGACAAACGCAACTGTTCTTCAAACCGTTCACGTTGGTCTATCGGGTCGTTCAGTTCAGAATATGAGTTTGCTAATTCTTTACCGTTTACCATTAATTCGAATCGCTCGGTTAATTGCGGATTGTTACGGTGGCGTTTAGTAAGGGGCGACATTTCGATAGGATAGTCTGTGATGAATGTC
Source organism: Bacteroidaceae bacterium (assembly GCA_017467745.1). Taxonomy (GTDB): domain Bacteria; phylum Bacteroidota; class Bacteroidia; order Bacteroidales; family CHK158-818; genus Gallibacteroides. The sequence continues at coordinate 6,567 of JAFUKV010000293.1, forward strand.
GGTTGAATGTAATTGCCTTCGCATTTTTCGCCGAAAATTTCATCGATAAGTTTTCCTTTACCCATTGTTTCGTCTACTTCGATATTCTGTTTTTTACAAACATCGCGCAATTCGTTTTCGTCCATTCCCGTAATGTCTATGCCGGTAAACTCTTTAATAGATTCGGTCATGGTGATACGTTTGAACGGAGCCTTGAAACTGATGATGTTATCGCCCATTTTTACTTCTGTGGTTCCGTTTGTAGCCAAGCAGGTTTTTTCGAGCATTTCTTCTGTAAATTTCATCATCCAGTTATAATCTTTGTAGGCTACGTATAGTTCCATAACCGTGAATTCCGGATTGTGCGTGCGGTCCATCCCTTCATTGCGGAAGTCGCGAGAAAATTCGTACACGCCTTCAAATCCGCCTACAATAAGGCGTTTTAGATACAGCTCGTTGGCGATGCGCAAATAAAGGGGAATATTTAACGTGTTATGGTGTGTAATGAACGGACGTGCAGAGGCTCCACCCGGAATAGATTGCAAAACAGGAGTATCTACTTCGATGTATCCGTGCGAGTTCATAAATTCGCGCATAGCGTTGAATACCCGCGTACGTTTTAAGAAGATTTCTTTTACGCCGTCGTTTACGATTAAATCGACGTAGCGTTGCCGATAACGTAATTCGGGGTCGGTAAATGCGTCATATGCCACACCGTCTTTCATTTTTACGATAGGTAGCGGCCGCAATGACTTCGATAGTATGGTCAATTCTTGCGCATGGACAGTAATTTCTCCCATCTGCGTACGGAATACGAATCCTTTAATTCCGATGAAATCGCCTATATCGGTTAGTTTTTTGAATACGGTATTGTAAAGTTCTTTGTCTTCGCCGGGACAAAGATCGTCTCTCGAAATATATACTTGTATGCGTCCTTCGGAATCTTGCAACTCTATAAAAGACGCTTTTCCCATGATGCGCCGGCTCATGATACGGCCGGCTATTACAACCTGACGAGGGGCTTCGTCATCTTTAAAAGATGCTTTTATTTCTTTTGTATAAGCATTTACTTTATATTCGGCTGCCGGATACGGGTCTATACCCAGTTTTCGCATTTCGTCAAGACTGTTACGTCTGATAATTTCTTGTTCGCTTAAATCCAATGAACTCATACGTATTTGTTTTTATTCGGCAAGATTTTATGTTTGAGAATTCTGATGTTAATAATAAAAGTTTTGCCGATGTCTGTTTTCTGTAAATTTTCGCAAAAGTACGAAAGTTTACTCTAAAATGCACGTGTGGGACGTGAAAATATAATAAATGGTTGATATTCTGATTTAAAATGGATTATAAACGAAAAGGGGCGAATTTAAATTCGCCCCTTTTCGTTTATTTGTTCACATTATATTGCCGAGTTGTCTATTTCGTTTTCGTCATCTTGATCCATTTGTAGGATTTCTTTTAGTTTGTATCTGTCTAAAATGATGATTTCCTGAGGCGTAAAATCTATAATACCATTTTCTTTCAGGTTGTTAAGAGCTGCCATGAAGATGGAACGTTGTACTCCGAAGAATGAATAAAGATCTTTTTGCTTGCAAATAATCCGGATGTCGGTAGATTTGCGTTGAGTAAAACTTAATATCCAAAAAGCTAAACGTTCTTTGACATCTCCGGAAGAGATAGATAAAAATGATTCTATTGTTTTTTGCGAACGACGAGAAAGAATGTTTAACAGGTTGATTAAAAATATGGATTCGTTTTGTAGAATAGTAACGAATGAGGCTTTGGTTATTTGCATGATACCGGTGTCTTCTACTGCAAAAATGTCTCCCGGATAAAAGGTACTGCGTCCGAATAGGTGATTCGGCGCTATAACATTAGGAGCGCTGATGACTTCCGAAACTTTTATTTTTCCGGTTTTGTTGATGATTTCCGACCGAACTTTGCCAGATAGAATGAATTTGAGGTGAGTACATTCTTCCCCTTTGCGAATGATTTGTTCTCCTGCCGGGTATTTCAAAAAGTGAAATTTCGTTTTTTCAATTAGTTCTGAAATTTTATTTCTGCTTATTCCTTGAAAAATAGGAAGTTGCATTAAGTTTTCGTACATGCTGTTCATCGCTCGAAGTATTTTATTCGCCAAATTTATAAATAATTCGTGTAAATGGTTAATATCAAAACGGAAAAAGCGATAAAAATGTTTTGATGTGACATGTTAAATTTTTTTCGTTAACTTTGAGGGAATCAAATTCTTATTTTCTATGGGATATTTAAATTTCGATTTTTTGCAAATAGTAAGCGCTTTTGTTGTGCTGTTTGCCGTGATAGATGTTGCGGGGCTTATCCCGATATTGATTTCATTAAAAGAGAAAGGTGAGCAAATCGATGCGAATAAAGCGGCAGTATTTTCTTTGGCAACTTTTTTGGCGTTTTTGTTTATGGGAGATGTGATTTTGAAACTTTTTGGCGTGGATATATCTTCTTTTGCCGTAGCGGGCGCTTTGGTTATATTCGGGATGGCTATTGAAATGATATTCGGTATCGAATTATTTAAAATGGATGGTCCCAAAGGAACTACAACAATTGTTCCGGTGGTTTTTCCTTTGATAGCCGGAGCCGGTTCGTTTACGGCATTGTTGTCGCTGAGAGCGGAGTATTTTTTGTCGAATATAATAATAGCGCTTGTTCTGAATATTGCTGTTGTATATTTGGTTATTCGGAAATTGGATTTGATAGCGCGTTTAATAGGAGCCGGAGGTGTATATGTGTTGAGAAAATTCTTTGGAATTATATTGTTGGCGATTTCGGTAAAATTATTCATGTCTAATTTAAAAACATTACTCTCTTCTATTTGATAGTTGTGTTTGTTGTTCAAATATGCCGAAGCGAGTTTTACTTTGTTTGTGTATTTTAACAAAAACGATAAATCTTAGAATAAAATGATAACAAAATTTTGTTTTTAGAAAAAACTTTAATATATTCGTATCAATTAATTCTTAGAGTATTTAACGACATAAGAAGATGATAATCTTTTTTGCTTTAATATCAGATATACTATGAGTTACTTGAAATTTGATAAAAAGACAATGATAAATCTGGAACAATCTTTGCCCAAAGAATTGCTCCGCACCAATAAGTCGGGGGCTTATCATTGTACGTCTATCGTCAATTGCAATACGCGTAAGCAGCATGGTGTGTTAGTGATTCCGATTCCGGAACTGGATGCGGAAAATCATGTTATGCTTTCGTCTTTTGATGAGACGGTAATACAGCATGGGGCTGAGTTTAATTTAGGGATACATAAGTATCAGGGTGATTGTTATAGTCCTAACGGGCATAAGTATATACGGGAGTTCGATTGTGAATCCGTACCGCGTACTGTGTATCGTGTAGGAGGTGTGATTCTGACCAAAGAAAAAGTTTTTATCTCTCATGAAAACAGAATCTTGATAAAATATACACTGGTTGAGGCGCATTCTCCCACGACATTGCGGTTTAAGCCGTTCTTGGCATTCCGAAATGTTAATTCTCTAACGTATGAAAACGATGCGGTAGACCGTTCGTACGAACAGGTTGAAAATGGTATCAGTGCATGCCTTTATTCGGGATACCCCCGCTTGTATATGCAGTTTAATAAACCGGCGGAGTTTGTGTATCAACCGCACTGGAACAAAGGAATCGAGTATCAAAAAGAGCTTGAACGGGGATATGACTATAAAGAA
>JAFUKV010000294.1 GCA_017467745.1 Bacteroidaceae bacterium
CAAATAAAAAACACGTATCTTTACACTTCTTATTTTAATAACAGATACAACAATGATATTTCGTTTAATTTTATTTTCTTTCTTCTTTTTTCTCGCTACTTATACGGAAGCACAGATAAAAAGCGATACGATTAAAATTTTAGCTATCGGAAACAGTTTCTCCGAAGACGGCGTAGAATATTTAGATGAAATAGCAAACGCTGCGGGAGTACCTATTATCATCGGAAATCTTTCTATCGGAGGATGCTCATTACAAAAGCATTGGGAAAACATCGCCGCTGACCGTCATCAATACGTCTACCGAAAAAATAAAAATAATAAATTCACCAGTACAAAAAAATACTCTATCCTGCAAGGCCTTATGGATGAGAATTGGGACTATATATCCATACAGCAAGCAAGCCAATATTCCGGAATGGAACAAACATATTACCCCTATATAAAAGATATATTGATTTATCTCAAAAACTATGCAACGAACCCACATGTAAAATTCGCATTTCAGCAAACATGGGCTTATGCGCAAAATTCCACTCACGGAGGATTTAAAAACTATGGAAAAGACCAAAATGAAATGTACCGACGCATTGTAGAAACAACAAAGAAAGTTACACAACAAGAAAATATATCCATTGTCATACCTTCGGGAACGGCCATACAAAATCTGAGAGAAGTAGTCGGCGATACATTATGCCGAGACGGCTATCACCTTTCATACACCTTAGGCCGTTATACAGCAGCCTGTGCATGGTTCGAGGCTCTTTGCAAACGAAAAATCACAGGAAACTCTTTTATTCCGAACGGTATATCTTTACAAATAACGACCGAAGCCCAAAAAGCGGCACATGCGGCAATAAAGCGCCCATACCAGATATCCAATAAAAAATAACAGAAATCTCTATGAAAGTAACTATTGAAGAGAGTTGGCGGCAACGGTTGCAACCGGAATTTGATAAACCTTACTTCGAGCATCTGGCACGGTTCGTAAAAGAGGAGTATTCCCGACACACCATATTCCCGCCGGGACGTTTTTTATTTCACGCTTTCAACACGTGCCCGTTCGATAAGGTAAAAGTAGTTATTTTAGGACAAGATCCTTACCACGAACCGGGACAGTATTACGGACTTTGCTTTTCTGTTCTTGACGGAGTACCTTTTCCGCCCTCATTAATCAACATATTTAAAGAAATAGAAAACGATCTGGGAAAACCTGTTCCCGCATCCGGACGTCTGGAAAGATGGGCGAATCAAGGTGTTCTGCTTATTAACGCCATACTTACGGTTAGAGCACATCAAGCAGGTTCGCATCAAGGAAAAGGATGGGAAGAATTTACCGACGCCGTTATCCGGCATATCAATAACGAAAAAGAACACGTCGTATTTATGCTATGGGGAGCATACGCACAGAAAAAAGGCGCAATTATAGACAGAACACGCCACTGCGTACTGACAGCGCCTCATCCGTCTCCTTTATCCGCCAATCGGGGATTTTTCGGATGCCGCCATTTCAGTAGGGCAAACAACTATTTTCGTCAATACGGAATCTCTGAAATAGACTGGTAATCTTTATTCCGCTTTTCAAAAAAGATAAAGCAAAGAGAGAATAACCGGAACGGACATATCTACTACAATTCCATGAAAAATGGATACTACTACGAATTTTTCTCCCGCATAGCGGGTTATAACAGGCAACGAGGTATCCATAGAAGTCGCTCCCGCTGAGGAGATAGGAGCCAACTTTCCGAAATATTTCACCAACAAAGGCGTAAATAACAATGTAAACAGCTCCCGCGATAAATTTCCGACCAACGCCATTGTCCCCGTTTCTGCACCGGCAAGTTCTTTCAGAAAAACAGCAGATAGACTGTAATAACCAAACCCCGAACCAATAGCAACCGTTTCACGAACAGAAATATCGTTCATGAACAAACCGAGAATAGCGCAAAATATCAATGTACCTGATATAGTAGCCATCGGAACCAACAATATCTTCATCCGGTATTGTCGTAAAGGCCGATACAAATCTCTTATATCAGAGCCGATAGCCAGCCCTACAAAAAACATCAATAAGAAAAGTATATATATGCTGTAATCCGTATCTAACAAAGCATCGGGCAAACAGCGAAAGCGGGCTGCAAATACACCTAAGACGAACGCAAGCAATATAATCAGGCTCGATTTCATTTTCGGTTTTCTCCGGATATGAAAAAATATTTGTATAACAACCACGACAAAAGAACACTACCGGCAATTCCAGCCATAGCAATTCCTATCGCGCGCAGGCCTAACCCGCCAAGATTATCCATTACCGCATCGTTACTCCCGACAGACAATCCCATAGCAAACAAGAGCAAATAAATAATCCACATATTAAGACAGCCGATATGAAAAAACAATTTCCGGTAATTTCTAAACAAATAACCCATACAGATACCGGCAGCCAAAGTTCCCAAAACCCAAAACATATTTTTCGTATTAATATAACTTG
>JAFUKV010000295.1 GCA_017467745.1 Bacteroidaceae bacterium
ACTCTAAACTCTCTCAATCACCAAATCTTTATCCTATCCTCCGGTCTCACGTACCACCTGTCTCCTTCTTTCACTTCCGGGAAAGCCTCGTACCAACTATCGCAATGCGCGCAACTCACGTTCATCCGCAACGGCATGAACAAATGCTCATTCGAAACATACATTTCGACGAACTCCTCCGGGTCAGCATAACCCATCGACCACGCGTAACCGAAGAAAAAACGTTGCGCCGCCGTGAATCCATCCATGTCCCGTAACTCCTTCCCGTCCGTCAACCGCTTCATCACTGCGTAAGCCACCGACAATCCTCCGAAATCCGAGATCGTCTCTCGCAATACCCGCTCCCCATCCACCGGGTAACCCGCCTCGCCGAACGTCAGCGTTGATAAATAATCGCTTAACCGCCCTGTACGCTCCTCGAACCGCCTCGCATCCCCTGCCGTCCACCAGTCTCGCAAGTCACCTTCCGCGCCATAATACCGCCCATTGCTATCGAACCCGTGCATCACCTCATGCGCCATGATCACCCCGAGGTAACCACACACGAACCCCGTGTCACCCAAGTTAGGAAGCACCCCCGGTACAAACATTCGCGACTGTATATTAAAACTGTTCAACGGAGGTGTATAACCGGCACCCAACCACCACAAATCATAATTTTCCCACATCTCCGCCGTGTACATCGGTTTACCTATCCGGACACTCACCTCCGCGCGCCTGTCCGCGCGCACAGCTGCTAAACAAGCGGCCGCAGACGACCAAGCCACCGTAGCGCCACGAGTCACCACCTGATGACAACTCAAGTAAACCTCCATAGCATCCAACTTCCGCAAAGCCTCCTCCCGCGTAGACACGTCGCGTATCCAACTCGCTCCTTCGATTCGTCGCCGTACTTCGGCCAACGTCTCCCGGGCAAGCCGCTCGTAAAATGCCGAGAAACCCGGCGTCACCAACCGGTCGTACAACCCCACCGACACCTCCCGCGTATGGCATGCCATCACCACGTCCCGCAGCATCGTCCTTACCGAACGTCCGCTATCAATCAACCTATCGCAATTGTTCATAATCCACTCCCCCTCCGCGGACACACGATTAGGCAACACGCACAAATTCCTGTGCACCAATCTCCACATCAAATAATCACGCAACGACTCCACCGACACCTCATCGAAAACGTATGTCAACCCGAAAGCTTGCCACAAGTTATCCGCCATCATATTACCTGACATCCCCAGCCCCTCCATGTATGCGAGCCACATCTTCCCGTCCTCTATCTCACGATTCCACTCGCTGATCAGACTCTCTATCTCAACCGCGTTACGCGCCACCCTCACGGCACGTTCTTTCTCAACATCCATCGCTTTCAGTACACGTGTAATCTCCTCCGCGTACCTCTTCGGGTAAAACACCCCTCTCGTAGATGCTTTCATGAACAAATAGTAAGCTCCCAACTTATTCATGCCCATGGTATAACTGTCGTCCCACAGCGTGAGATACCCTTCACGCCCCATTTGCGCAGCCACACGCACCAACTCCTCTCGCGAAGTGCCAGCCCTCTCCAATTCATCCAACATCCCAGCTATCTCCACCAACGAGGCCTCCTGCCCGGCTGCGTCAGTCATCGCCGCGTACTCCCGGCCTATCCGCTCGTCCGTCTCCCGTAAATTGTCCACCACCGCCAACGTCTCTTCGTCAAAACTTCTCCACGACAAGCAATCAATGTTCCACTCCTGAGTTACCTCCCACCAGTTTCCCACCGCATACCGGTAGAAATCGTCCCCCGGACGCACCGTCCGGTCCATCACGCTCGCGTTCCACACGCTCTTGACCGGCTCTGGCTCCAACGCCTCCTTATCATCACTACAACCCGCAAAGACCAACCCACAGACCAACGCAAACAATTGAAAACGAAATCTTACCATACTATAATCATTAAATCGTAAATCACACAATCCATTACCAAAAACCTATCTTCGCGTATCAACACCCTGAAAACGAAAACGATGAACATCGAACACTACATCCACACCGAGCTCTCCCGCCCGTGCGTAGCAGCTACACGTATTTCACAAATATACGCAAAGTCTCAGGAAAAGGTGAATAAGAAGAACGGAAATTGTCGGATTTGTAATTCCGTATTATTGTAAGAACTATAATTCAAAATATTCTGGAAACTTTTTGGAAAATATAACTACCTCTATACTTTACATTTAATTTATAATTATTCATATTCAATTGAACAGTAATATGAAAAAGGATTATTATTTTTGCGCTATTATACGAAAAGTGCAAAACCATGGCAAAAAACAATCAGGCAACAGGCCTAACTCACAATGCGTTAGAGATAGAAACCGTTATTATGGGCAATATAATGGCTCCCAAAGATTTGCGTATTGACGGAAATGTACAAGGAAATATAGAATGTTCGGGAAAAGTGGTTCTCGGACAAACCGGCTTAATATCGGGAAATATACAATGCGCTACTGCCGAAATTTCAGGAAAAGTTATCGGAAATATATGCGCGCAACAATCTCTCATATTAAAAAGCAGTTCCACATTTGAAGGTGACATAGATACGGCTTCATTGATAATAGAACCCGGAGCTACATTAAACGGACAATGCAGGATGAACAAGAATAATCAATAAAGGTAGTTTATATAACATAAGCACAAAGGGGAATAGTGCTATACAAGAACTATTCCCCTTTGCATTTCACCGCACATCTTTATTGAGCGACTTCCCAATAACAACGTTTCGGAGAAACAATCGCACCGCTTTCTTTTAATATTTTCATTGCTTTTTCTACATCTTTTTTCTCCATGCCTGTCAATTCCACGATTTTCGAAACATTTACCGGCGTACCGGCTTCTTTAATAGCCGCTAAGACTTTTTCCTTATTATCCATATTTTTTCTTTTCTATGTATATATTATCAATGTCTTACCTGTTCGTATTTTATTGTTTTTCAAATTATTCCATTCTTTCAAATCTTTTACGGACACTCGGTGCTTGCGTGCGATAGTAGATAATGTATCGCCATTTTTTATTTTATAATGAATGGCAGTTCCAATGCCCACCTTTCCCTTTGCCAATGCAGGTCCCGCAATAGACCGTCGCTGCAATGAATCGGCTTTATACGCCACAATAGAGTCCTGCTCTTCTATAAAAGCATAGATATATTGCGACGGCAAACAAAGCGACCGTGATTTCGTACTGTCGCCCGGTATAATATCCCGACGATAATGCGGATTTAAATCGCGTATCTGCTCGATAGGAACTTTCAATACCTCCGATATTTGTATCATGTGATAAGGTCGGTTTATTTCGACAGTATCGATAGAAGTAGAAAAATCCGTCTGCACAGGACAAATATTATGCTCATTATAGTAAGACATCACATAATTGGCAGCAATAAATAAGGGGACATAACTACGTGTTTCACGAGGAAGATAATAGTATATTTCCCAATAATCCCGTTTTCCTCCCGCGCGACGAATAGCCTTATTCACCGTTCCGGGACCGCAATTATATGCGGCAATCACCAAATTCCAGTCTTGGTATATTTCATACAATTCTTTCAAATAGCGGGCAGCCGCAGCACTCGATTTATACGGATCACGACGCTCATCTACCAAACTATTCACCTCTAATCCCATAATTTTGGCTGTTGGCAACATAAATTGCCACAAGCCTGCCGCTCCTGCCCGAGAGGTAGCTTTCGGATTTAAAGCAGATTCTATAATTGGCAGGTATTTCAGTTCTAAGGGTAACCCGTTCTTTTCCAGTTCTTGTTCAAAAATCGGGAAATAATACACACCCAATCCGAGCATGTACTCTACCAACTCACGACGACGCCCTGTATACAAATCTATAAATTGACGTACTACGCTATTATAAGGCATTTCTATATAAGCAGGCAACATTTCCAACCGTTTACGATAAACAGAATCGGGATAAACCGTATTATCCATACGGCTTACACACGAAGCATCCTTATGAGTATGAGCCTGAACAAACCAATCTGTCAATAAACTATCTACATCGTTTTCAAGACTCTCGGGTAACATAATAGCATCATCATAGATAGAATCGGCCGCTGCCGAATGTTTCATCGGTCTTTGGCGCCATTGAACATCTTTACCGGCTAAACGAACCGAGTCGGGCATCAAATGAATAAATATAGTATCCGCGCCAAACGGGTTTACAACACCTTGCCCATACAACGGCACATTCTCAACCCATAACAACGATAGTAAAAAAATTACAAAAAACCTCATAATGTGTGTTTTAAAAAGTCAGCGCACATTGCAACCCAAACATGGAAGGATGCAAACGCGACGGTTCGATAACCGCCGGAGCTACACGCATACTCAAATCCGGAGTGATGGAAAAATTATATAGTTGCGCGTCGACATAGGCATCGACCATACACAACAGATAAAGGCCAACCATAGAAATTATACATAGATCTCTATTACGCCGGTAATAATCTTTTCGTTTTTTCAACGAATTTTGAAGCCACTCCATATCTAACGACGCCTCATCCATGTACGACGGCAAAAAATCCATGTAGCTCTTGGTATTGGGATCGTTATCTACCGCATCTCTATATGCCGTAGAATAATCTTTATAATACCTGTTATTCCACGACAGACCGTAAGTCAACCCCATATATCCACCTACAACAAGCTGCAATTTCCAATACTTGCGGTTATATATCTGTCCCATTCCCGGAAACAAAGCCGAATACAACACCGCTTTCATCGGATCTGGCGCAAAAACAATAACTTCGGATGCCTCTTCCGACACAGGTGTAATAAGCAGTGAATCTTTATTCTGCGACAAAGAGTCTTTCAGAAAAACCTCCTTTTCCTGAAAATTATTATTCTGAGCTCGCACCGTAACCGATAAGAGCATAAAAACCGCAAATATCTGAATAAACTTTTTCAACAAAATAGCTGTATATTTTTCGGTTAAATTACGCTTTCAACTTATCTAAAATAGCTATTATCCTCTCTAATTCATCCTCGCTTTTAAATGAGATGCTTATTTTTCCTTTTCCCTTATCATTGCAACTCACTTGCACAGGAGTACGAAAATATTCGGATAGATGTTTTTTCAACAAATCGAATGCGGGAGCCGGTTGCTTCGCATTCTTTTTCGGGTTTTTCACCACGTCATCGGTCAAACCGTCGTTCATCGACTTAACCATTTCTTCAACCTTGCGCACTGAATAGCCGTGTTCAAGTATCAGTTCATATATTTTCAATTGCAATGCCGGCGGAATACCTATCAATGCTCGCGCATGACCCATATCTATTTTCTTGTTTTTCAAACCCATCTGCACTTCTGCCGGAAGTTTAAGCAGACGAAGATAATTGGCTATGGTGGCACGTTTCTTTCCGACCCGATCGCTCAGCTTCTCTTGTGTCAGGCTATATTGCTCTATCAACTTCTGAAAACCTAACGCAATTTCAATAGAGTTAAGGTCTTCCCGTTGAATATTTTCGATAAGAGCCATTTCGACAACCGTTTCGTCTTCTACGGTACGGATATAGGCCGGAACGGTTGTCAATCCGGCTAATAAAGCCGCTCGGTAACGCCGCTCTCCGGCAATAATTTGATAACTATCTTTCCCTACCTGCCGCAAAGAAATGGGTTGTATAATACCGAGTTCGCGAATAGATGCGGCTAACTCGCCCAGCGCTTCTTCGTCGAACTCTCGGCGAGGCTGGTCTGGATTAGGCGCAATTTTAGATAATTCTATTTCATTTATCGACGACGAACCGCCCGTTTTTATATCATCCATGGTTATCAGGGCATCCAACCCCCTGCCTAACGCATTTCTTTTTATTGTAGCCATATTATACCTTATTTTTCTTTATCAACTCTTCGGCCAACTGTAAATGATTGAGACTGCCGCGCGATTCGGCATCGTACAACAATACCGGCATTCCGTGACTGGGAGCCTCGCTCAACCGGATATTACGCTGTATAACAGTAGTAAACACCAAATCATTGAAATATTTTTTCAATTCTTCATATATTTGGTTCGCCAATCGTAACCTTGAATCGTACATTGTAAGCAAAAATCCCTCTATTTCGAGTGAAGGATTCAACTTAGACCGCACTATCTTAATCGTATTGAGCAGCTTACTGATTCCTTCAAGAGCAAAATACTCCGCCTGAACGGGTATGATAATAGAATCTGCCGCAGTAAGAGAGTTGACTGTAATCAGTCCCAACGATGGAGAACAATCTATGAGAATATAATCGTATTCATTCCGAACCTCGTTCAATAAAGACGCCATCACGTGTTCTCGATTTTCAAGGTTAAGCAATTCAAGCTCAGCACCGACCAAATCAATGCGTGAACACACCAAGTCAAGACCTTTCACGCATGTGGTCACCAACGCTTCTCGAATGGAAGTACGAGAAATCATACATTCGTATATCGAAGTGGTTACCAAACGTAAGTCTAATCCCAATCCGGATGTAGCATTCGCCTGAGGATCCGCATCGACAAGCAAAACTTTTTTACCTAATGAAACCAACGATGCAGCGAGATTAATGGCTGTCGTGGTTTTTCCCACTCCGCCCTTCTGATTCGCTATGGCAATTATTCTACTCATAAACTCTTTTTATTTCAGGCAACAAAGTAAAAACAAAACAAGCTATTCCGAGCATTCACCCGTTATTATTTGCTTTTATTGTTGATAACTCGCTCTTATTGTTGATAACAAAAGAATACGGCTCTCATTTGATTTTTTTTTACACAACCGACAAAGATAATATTTTTTGGGTATTTTATTTTTCTCTTTCAACTTATTTAGCAATCAACCGAATACAAACGGGCTACTCTGTCTACGCTTTTTTATTCGGGTTATTTTCATTATATTTGTATGAAATCCAAAATATAAATAAACGTATGACAGATATTCGGAAGAGTACGCCTCTTATTTTAATTACTAATGACGACGGTTTCGACGCCAAAGGTATTAGGACTTTAACGCAAATAGCTCTCCAATTCGCAAAAGTTGTAGTAGTTGCACCCGATAGGCCTCGCTCAGGACAATCGGGTGCTATAACACCGCACGCGCCGTTGTATATTACCGAGCTTGAAAAGAATGACCGACTACAATCGTACAGCGTAAACGGTACGCCGACAGATTGCGTAAAACTGGCCATGCACGAAATTCTCAACGAAAAGCCGGATCTGTTACTCTCCGGTATCAATCATGGTTCTAACGCCGCTATAAGCGTACTCTATTCGGGCACAATGGGGGCGGTATTCGAAGGTTGCGTACAACATATCCCGTCTATCGGTTTTTCTCTTTGCTCGCATTTACCCGAAGCCGATTTCTCCGCATGTGACCCTATCGTTGAAAAAATCACGCGTTTAGCTTTACAAAAAACTCTGCCGGAAGGTATCTGCTTAAACATAAATATTCCCGCAACCGAAAAGCCGAAAGGTATTAAAATCTGTAAACAGGCAAAAGGACACTGGACAGAAGAATTTATAAAAAAAACGGATGAAAACAACAGGCCGGCATTCTTCTTATCCGGATACTTCCAGAACGAAGATCCGGATGACCCCGCAACAGACGAATGGGCTTTGGCCAATAATTATGTCTCTATCGTACCTTGCCACACAGACATGACGGCAACAGCCTCAATTCCTGAAATAGAAAAATGGCTCAACCCCTAATTGAAAAACAAAAATATCCGGTAAACGATAACTCGTTTACCGGATATTCATATTCAGACAAAAAGAGATAATAAAAAACATTCTTACGAAAAACGGATATAAAGTCTTTACACAACAAAATGTCTCAACGAGAAATATCCGGAAAGGCGTCTATCCATAACGTTATTCTCAATCACAATATATCGCCAAAACTGTCCCTGTATTAATATCTCGTCAGCAAAATATCCGGCAGGTTTAAACATAGAAAAAAACGACACTCCTTAATAACGCAAAACGTTCTACGCAAAAACCGAACTGTTCGTTATTTCAAGTTAAAGCGATAGGTTATTGTCCCCGACTGATTTGCAGTACCGTTAATGGCATTGAATTTCGCTCTTTTCGCCGCCTCTTTGGCCGCATTCCTCAGAGATGTATTTTCAATAGTAGTACCTCTGCCTATCTCCGCCATAATAACATTTCCTTTCGGATCTACCGTTATAGAAACAACCACCTTTCCTTCTTCTTGCGCTTGGTAAGCGGGACGAGGCAACCCTTCGCCGCCCAGAGAACGTCCGTTCAAATCAAAGTCGCCGATTCCTCCGACTCCGGTATTTTTCCCCTCAGTAGAATTACCGAAAGGACTGCCCTGACTGCCCGTTCCGTTTTCGGCCGTACCTCGACTAGCGTTCTGATTTCCCGACCCAAACGATCCGGATACACGCTTAGCAATATCGGCCGCCTTGCGTTCTTCTTCCTGCTTTTTCCGCTCAGCCTCTTCTTTTTCCTTACGAATACGCTCTTCTTCTATGCGTTTCTGCTTTTCTTTCTCTTCCTCCTCTTTTTTCCGTTTCTGCTCCTCTTCAATCGCAACAGACTCTTCGATGTCTTGTGTTACGATTTTTTCGGCTACCTTAGGCTGAGGAGGCGGTGTAGGCGTAGGCGGCTGCTTTACAGGTTCGGGCGCATCGCCTGTATGTTGAGGCTGAAACGTACCCCGAGCAGCGTCAATATTTCCGAACTGTACCAATACCCCTCCGTCTTCGGTAGGCAATGTATGCGTAAAAGTAAAATAGCATAACATAAGTATCAGCAGCGTATGAAATACGACAGTGCCTACTAACGCATACGTTCTATTTTTATCGTTATCTTTCACACCGTTTCTATATTATTTTTTCGAAGGCCGTGTAGCCAACACCATTTTAAAACGATTCTCACTCCCGATATTGAGCACTTTTATTACTTCTTTGTAAGGTACAGACTCATCTGCATACAAGGCTACATACATATCGGGTTCCGCACTTTGTTTATCGGTAAGAAAAGGCGCTATTTCATCAAATTGCACCATTTTTTCTTTCTGATTGCCGTACCCGACATAATAATTGAGATTTGCATCGATAGTAACCCTTGCCAACGGCTTTGCCGATGTCTGCTGTTTGCTTTGAGGTAATAAAACTTTTATGGCATTGGGAAACACCACTGTGGACGTTACCATAAAAAATATGAGTAACAGAAAAATTACGTCCGTCATAGAAGCCATGCTAAACGTAGCCTCTATTTTATTTCTTCGTTTTAATGCCATTCTTTTCTGTTTTAGTTAGCAGGTTCGTTTAACAAGTCCATAAATTCTAACGTTCTGGCTTCCATCTTATTTACCACGCCATTTACGCGCGACACCAAATAGTTGTAAGCAAACAGTGCGATAATACCGACCACCAGCCCGGCAACAGTAGTTACCAATGCTTCGTAGATACCGGCCGAAAGCAATGTTATATCGGCTGCGCTACCGGCTGACGACATATCGAAGAACGCACGAACCATACCGGTTACCGTACCCAAAAATCCCAACATAGGAGCTCCTGCCGCAGTGGTGGCTATAATGGGAAATCCTTTTTCAAGTTTGGCAACCTCTATGTTACCGACATTTTCAATAGCTACCAACACATCGTTCATAGGACGTCCTAAACGAGAAATACCTTTCTCTACCATACGAGCATACGGTGTGTTGCTTTTGCGACATAGATTGAGAGCTGAATCAATTTGCCCTTCATGAATATAATCTTTTATTCTATCCATAAAAGTCGTATCTTCTTTTTCAGCCTGACGAATGGCTAAAATACGTTCTATCAAAATATATACGGCCAATACAGACAGCAATAACAAGGGAATCATGATAATACCGCCTTTCAGGCTAAGTTCCCACATATTAAGCTCCGGCTCTTGCACGGTGTCTGTCAATTGAGTCAATTCCGGCATTGCTTCTGCCGCATTGTTAGCAGCTTGTTGAATTGATAATAATAGGTTCATTGTCGGTTCTTTTATTCGGTTTTATTTTTTAATTATTTCAAGTTTAAACATGCCTTATACTGGCGAATGGTTTCACCCAATCCCAAATAGATGGCGTCGCATATCAACGCATGACCGATAGACACTTCATCCAAAAACGGGATATTCATTGCCAGATAATGCAAATTCGAAAGATTCAGATCATGGCCGGCATTTATTCCTAAGCCTAATTTTCGGGCTGTTTCCGCAGCCTCTATAAACGGGGCGACAGCAGCCTCTTTATTTTTTGCATATCGTGCCGCATAAGGTTCGGTATAAAGTTCAACACGATCCGTACCTGTTTTCGCAGCCGCTTTTATCTGTTCTATATCGGTAGAGACAAACAGGGAAGTTCGTATGCCCGCCGCATTGAATTTATCTCCAATCTCGGTCAAAAACGACATATTATCGCTTACGTTCCAACCCGAATCGGATGTCAAAGCATCAGGAGCATCCGGCACTAAGGTTACTTGCTCAGGCTTTACTTTTAAAACCAAATCTATAAATTCCGGCGACGGATAGCCTTCTATATTAAATTCGCTTTTTATCAAAGGGCGCAACGCAAATACATCTGCATATTTTATATGGCGTCCGTCGGGACGAGGATGAACAGTAATACCCTCTACTCCAAACTGTTCACAATCTATGGCCACTTTTTGCACATCCGGCGTATTTCCTCCGCGCGCATTACGCAAAGTAGCTATTTTATTAATGTTTACACTCAGTTTTGTCATTCTCTGTTTATCGTAAATATTCTTCTAAACATTTTTGAGAACGAAAGAGTTTTATCCTTCGTACGATGCAAAAGTAATAGTATTTACAGAAAATTCCGTCAAAATATGTGTAAAAGATATTTTTTAAGTCTTTTTTATTTCACCTTATCCATCTTAAACATAAAAAAAATATGTACGTTTGTACGCTTCGGGCAAAAAACATGTTCATTCTTTATCATATCGGGTTGCAACAACCCGACAATATACATTTAAAATTATGAGAATAGCTGTCTTCGGAAATAAATATCAAAAAGAAAAAAGCGCTCAATCGGAGCTATTGTTCAATGTTTTAGAGAAATATGGCGTAGAAATATCCATCTGCAAAGATTTTTACGCATTTCTGGTATCAAATATGAACCTGCACCCCCAACCCAAGCAACTTATCACTGACAACCACTTCGATGCCGACATAGCAATCAGCATGGGAGGAGACGGCACTTTTCTGAAAACCGCCGAACGGATAGGGGAAAAAAATATCCCTATTTTAGGTATCAACACCGGACGTTTAGGTTTTTTGGCGGACGTAGCCCCGCATGAAATAGAAAACACGATTTCAGAAATCATCAACGGAAAATACCATGTAGAAGAACGCACATTGTTACAGTTACAAACAAAGGGATTATCTACAACATTCTACCCTTACGCTTTGAATGAGATAGCCATATCGAAACGAGATTCATCGTCCATGCTGACTATCCACACTTATTTAGACAACAATTACTTGAATGCTTATCAAGCAGACGGTTTAATTATTGCCACGCCAACTGGCTCGACAGCCTACTCGCTTAGCGTAGGAGGCCCCATTATCGTTCCGCAAGCGCATAATTTCGTTATTACCGCAGTAGCCCCGCATAGTTTAAATGTGCGTCCGTTGGTAATTAACGACAATTCGGTTATCCGATTACAGGTAGAAAGTCGTAATACAAATTTTTTAATCGGAGTTGACGGACGTTCGGCTGTAATGAATACCCAATACGAATTGAATATTCGCAAAGCAGATTATACAACAAAGGTGGTTAAGAGACCTAACCACCTGTTTCACAACACACTCCGCAACAAATTAATGTGGGGAGCAGACAAACGCATCTAACATCTAATCTATATGTATTAACCTAATCATGAGTCTACATTTGAAGCCAATGCACATTTACATGCCAAAACGGATTAGACAATAACATCGGCAAATAATGGAACGTCCAATACACTAACAAGACTATTCCGATAAGCCAGCCTATCCCCAATACCCAGTTTATCGATTTACTGAGAGGCTTTTCTATTATCGCGCCAACAACCAGAAAACGGATTAAGGCAATAATAGGTATACCGAAAACCAGCAATAAACCTGTCAACAACGAAAAATGCGATATAGCGTTCCATAACCCGTTAACCACTCCCAATTCGGCAATATCCGGCAACGGGAAAAAACCTCCAAAAAATGTCGATTTTAAAATAGAAAGTACCAACGCACCGAAGCCAAATGGCATCAAGAACAGAAACAGCCCTAAAACAATACTTATCACAATTACAACAATAGCTATTTTTAACAGTACCCGCAATACATCTGTCAACGTTGATCCTGACTTCTTCCCCGTTTCACCGGACATACATTCTTTTTTCTTCTCCGAAAGAATACTATGACGTATATTATCTATCGTTACGGCATCGCCATTCATCTGTAATTTTTGCGCAGTAGTTTTCGCCTCAGGAATAACAATCCACATCAATAAATACAAAAACACAGATGCACCCCAAAGAAAAGCAAACACGATAAAAAGAATACGCACAATATTAGCGTCTATATTCAAATAGTGCCCTACTCCTGACGAAACTCCGCCTAATATTTGGTTATCTGGATCCCGAAATAAACGCTTCGTTCCTTTTTCATAAGGTGTATTCAGAATTTCTTCTTCACTTTTCTCAAAAGATTGTTGAGTAGCGTTTTCCTCTTTTTCTTCACAATTCTCTTTTATTACAGGCTCTGATTCCAATCCGTCTTTTTCAAAATCTTCGGGATGTCCCATAATCTCAATCACCTCATTCGTGTCTCTAATAGTCAAGACTTCCAGCCCGTAACGAATTCGCTCTTTAAACAGGTCGGACATCCGAATTTCTATATCTTCCAATATTTCATCTGCTCCGTCCTCTTTTTCAAAATGGCTTTTCAAACTATCCAAGTATTGACGCAACAATTCGTATGCGTCTTCATCGATATGGAAGACCGACTGTCCTAAATTTATAGTTGTAGTTTTTTTCATATATAACCTGCTTATAATTTATTTGAATGCGTCTTGTTTATCAACACAATCGAGTTCTCCATTATTCGGTTCCGAAAGCCGATTACCCTCTCCGCACTCATCTTTTATATGATTTATAACTTGATTCAAATCATTCCACGACGCCTCTAACTCTTCCAAAAAAAGACGACCCTCTGCCGTTAATTCATAATATTTTCTGGGAGGACCCTGAGTAGACTCTACCCAACTATACGCCAAAAGGCCCGAATTTTTCAAACGCGTCAATAGCGGATAAAGCGTACCCTCAACCACGATAAGGCGAGCTTCTTTCAGAGCCTGTATTATATCAGACACATAAGCCTTTTTCTTATTCAGTATTAACAACGTACAATACTCCAAGATTCCTTTCCGCATCTGGGATTTCACATTTTCCGTATTCATTCATGCAATTCTTAATGACACTGCAAATATATATAAATTTAAGTACCATGCAATACAAACTACTATATTTAACTTATTTTTTATCAAAAAAAAGACAGACACTCTTTTAAACAAATAAATACAGTCCATCATTTTTCACTATACTTACGTACTCACCATTTAATTATTAAACAAAAAAGCAATATCTTTGTTTCCATGAAACTTCAAAAAATAGAAGATCCCGACTTCGGAACCATCACCATTCAACAACGTGCATCTGCTCGACATATCATATACCGGACAAGACTTGGTCAAGTAATTATTACCATCCCTCCAAGATTACCTATAAATACAGTCCGTTCACACATCAATCAAGACAGAGAAAAAATAAAAAAATTAATAGAAAAGAAACGTCGGCCATTACAAATAGGAGATATTCTCGTTACCCATAGTTTCACCATACACATAGTTCCATGTCAAGACAGCAAAATACGATTTTCTTTTCACGAGCGCCTATTAACAATCTCTTGCCCAGCAGACATTCCGCCAACCGACCTCCTTCTGCAACAATCCTTAAAAAAAGGCATCTGTCATTTTCTGCGCCAAGCCGCATCAACCTTCCTACCCCAAAGAATAGAACACCTCAGCAAACAGGTAAACGCCCCCTATTCATCTGTCAACATATCACACGGAAGACAACGGTTAGGGAAATGCGATATCCGGCGCAACATTACACTATCATACTACTTAATGTTGCTCCCCGACAGACTAATAGATTACGTTATTTATCACGAATTAGCACATATCAGCGAAATGAATCATAGCGAAAGATTCCACCAAATATGCAATCAATATTGCAACGGACAAGAAAAAATACTAAAAAAGGAATTGAAACAGTTTCCCTTTCCATTTGATTAATAAAACAAAACAAACAACAACAAAATATAATTTTATCAATCAAGTCGGTAATTTCATCGAAAAAAGAAATAAGTATTTTGGTGAAGCCACCTAATATATATATCTTTGCAGTTGGAACGGGAGAAGATGGGAGGGGGCACGAATGCCCCCTCGTTTCATTCTTAACGATACGAGAACAAATGATTGAAAAAAAAGAA
>JAFUKV010000296.1 GCA_017467745.1 Bacteroidaceae bacterium
AATAATAAATACCGGAACTGGCAAAGAGACTCGTTATAAAGAGTTATTGCCCCAAATAAAATCGTTAATAAACGGAGAACCCGATTTAATAGCGAATTTAGCAAATGTCTCAGCAGCATTAAAAGAGGTATTTAATTTCTTTTGGGTAGGGTTCTATCTTGTGGAAGGCACTCAATTGGTACTAGGTCCATTTCAAGGGACGATAGCCTGTACTCGCATCAATTTCGGAAAAGGCGTTTGCGGCACAGCGTGGAAAGAAAAAAGAACAACCATCGTTCCCGACGTAGATAAATTTCCCGGCCACATAGCGTGTAATGCCCTTTCTCGGTCAGAGATAGTTGTTCCGCTAATAAAAGAAAATCATGTATGGGCAGTTCTGGATATCGATAGCGAATCTTTGGAAAGTTTTGATGAATGCGATGCCATTTTCTTAAATGAAATCTGCTCGCTTCTTACCGAAAATAAAAGACAGACTGCGTCTATCTGAAAATAAAAACAACTTCTTTTAAAAGCCGAAATCCCCTTATCTCCTGCCGTTTTAACATGTAACACAATAAATCCTTAATGGTTAAAAGCCAATATTATAAGAAAAAAAATCATCGCAAAATATAAGAATATTCCATTTTTTATATATCTTCGAACATTCATATAAAATTGAAAAGAGATATTTTAAATTATGGACATCGGCATTACAGAACTTTTTGAAAGCTTGATAAAACAATATAGGGAATTCGAGCCCTCGTTAGAGGCTTTTAAACGGACTCTGGAAGAAGATATAACTCTTCAAGACGAGTACACGGAATGGTGCGATGCAATGGGGTATAGTGAAAAAAAAGGATTTGAAGAGTTTTATAATGATTACATAGAACACTCTAATTCTATATGGGACAGTATTTATCCTAATAAAGAGGAATTCGACGGTTATGATTTTTCACAGGAGTAATCTTCCCTTCAAAATAATCTCAACTATACCCGTCGCCTATTAACGGAATCGGATTACAGCGGATCTACATCATAATAAAGAATTACAGTCTTAAATCCTTCTACTTGTAACAAATTTTCGTAGGCCTGCTGTAAAAGTTCTTTTACGCGGGACATGGAGGCTTGATTTTCTATTTTTAATGTTATCGTTCGGATATAAAGCGATTGTATTCGAGAAACAGGAGGATTATCAGGCCCTAATATCCGATGTTTAAATATTTTCCGGAGATAATCGGCATACATAGTCGAATATTGAAATAGCAAAGTTTCGTCCCGATGTTTCAAGAAGATATGTATAAGCCGAGAAAACGGAGGGTAGTTGAATTGTTTCCGCTCTTCTATCTGATTATTGTACATAGCCTCATAATCGTTATTAACAATTTGCCTAATAAGCGGGTGAGCAGGATTAGCTGTTTGCAAGATAACGGTTCCTCGCTTGTTTTTTCGTCCAGCCCGACCGGCCACTTGCACCATAAGTTGAAATGCCCGCTCGTAAGCCCTAAAATCAGGATAATTCATCAATCCATCGGCATTTAGTATGCCTACCACACTGACATTATCAAAATCGAGGCCCTTCGTTACCATTTGTGTACCTATCAGAATTTGCATTTTTTTCTGCTGAAACTGGTTGATAATTTGCTCGTATGCCTTACGTGTACGAGTAGAATCTAAATCGAGACGGCTCACTGAATAATCCGGAAATATGGCGGCAATCTCCTCTTCAATACGTTCTGTTCCATATCCTTTGATTTCGATAGAAGGCTGTCCGCACGCCGGACAAATATGCGGAATATCATACACCGCTCCGCAATAGTGACACGTAAGTTGATTTTGCCGTTTGTGATAAGTAAGGGTAACATCGCAATGCCGACATTTCGGTATCCATGCGCAAAGTTTACACTCCATAACCGGAGCAAATCCTCTTCTGTTTTGGAATAAAATAACTTGTTCCCCCCTTTCGAGACCCTCTTTGGCTTGTTTTATCAACAAAGGAGAAAATGTCCCGGACATCTGCTTCTTTTTACGAAACTGTTGCAAATCGGCTATTTTTATTTCCGGCAACGAAATATCGTCGTACCGTTGAGTTAGAGATACCCACCCATATTTTCCCGTCATCGCATTGTAGTACGATTCTATGGCAGGGGTAGCGGAACCGAGCAACGTTTTTGCACCATGCATCGATGCCAATACAATAGCGGCGTTACGAGCGTGGTAACGGGGTGCGGGATCTTGCTGTTTGTACGTTTTCTCATGCTCTTCGTCAACAATGACCAGCCCCAAATCTGTAAACGGCAGAAAAATAGATGAACGCACGCCCAATACTATCTTTACATCGTTTGTCCGTAACATATTATTCCAAATCTCCGCACGTTCGTTTTCTGAAAATTTAGAATGATATATGACCAATTGCGAGCCAAAAATACGTTGTAAACGAGATGTCAGCTGCGTCGTTAAAGCTATTTCGGGCACAAGATATAAAACCTGCCGGCCTTTCCGAAGAATCTCTTGTATCAGATGAATGTATATCTCTGTTTTTCCACTTGATGTAACACCTTGTAACAAAGAGACATCTTTATGAACAAAAGAATCTATTATTTCTTTATAGGCTTGCTGCTGCGCTTGGCTGAGTTCATGGGTCGGTACGGTATGACAAGACATATCCGTAAAACGACTTATCTCATTTTTATAAACGACGAAAATTTTTTTATCGATAAGAGCTTTCATCACTGCCGCTGAAACGCCGGCTCGCTCCGTCAACTCTTTTTTAGAAACTTCTCGAAACTCTTTTTTACGCATAAACCCCGAAAGGTCAAGATAGGCCATTAACAAATTCAGTTGTTTTTTGGCCGATGCCAACGTATCGAAAAGTTCTTTTAATTCCGCTTGTTGCTCCTGACCGAAACAAAGCCGGATATAGTTTTCAGTTTTCGGTCTATACCCCTCTTTCAATTGCTCGTACATATATACGGCCTCTTTCTCTAATAAAGTCCGTACGGTAGGCATCAGATTTTTTATTCCGCTTATTTTCTCCAACTCCGATATAGAGCATTTACCTTTTCCCGATAAGACATTGAGCACATCTCGCTCTTTGGAAGATAATTTTTGTTTCGGTATTTCTTCGTAATCATCATTTAACATGATGCACGACTCGCTTTCTAATTTAAGCCCGGAAGGAAGCGCCGCTTTATAAACATCGCCTACCGAGCAAAGATAGTAGGAGGCAATCCATTCCCAAAATTTCAGTTGAGGACGACGCAAGATAGGAACTTCATCAAGAAGCGAAAAAATTTCTTTTATCTCATATACGTCTGTGGGATGATCATGTAAAAAAACGACTATGGCCGTATAGTATTTTTTTCGCCCGAAAGGTACTACCACACGACTGCCAATACGCAAACATTCCTGCATTTCCGAAGGAACAGCATACGTAAAATAACGGGAAAGCGGTAAAGGCAACAATACGTCGGCGAATTTCATATATTTAAAATATTCGAACAAAGCAAAAGTTAAAAAAATAGAAACAAAACAAGAAGTTTTTGTAATTTAACCTATCAAATATTCTTTACTCTTACCTTATGCAAAGGTAATAAAAATCCCGATTTGAACGGCAATATTCAAATCGGGAAATTCTTGCGGATATTTTATTCTTTAAAATAAATAGGCGGCGGTGATAGACCAAGAGCGCATTTTAGCTTTGGCGCTATTGTGTTCGGATTCGACGATTTCGAAACGTTGCGATAATCCCCAATTATGAACTACGGCAACCTGCACATGGTTGAAGATTTCAA
>JAFUKV010000297.1 GCA_017467745.1 Bacteroidaceae bacterium
TGTAGAAATAAAAATATTCTTATTTTTTAATTTCCAAAATTTTGAGCAATTTATTGTTTAAATTCAATTTGCGCAAATCATCATTATCAAGCTCCACTTCCACAATCAACCTTGCTTTAACAAACTTTGAGTATTCTTCGGCGGTATCAGAATTTGTCTGTTTGTTTTCTAACGTATAAAATTGGGCGAAGTCGTAATCCAAAGCCTGCGAAACCTTATACAGCGTGTCTGTATCAATGCTTTTACGGCTCAACATATAATCTACGCTTTGCGGTCTAACATTAAGCCTTCGAGCAAGTTCCGCTTTTGTAATTTTTTTATTCGCCATTATCTCGGCGATAATTTTTCCTATGTATATATTAAGAGACTTCATAATATTAAAGATACGATTATTAAAGTAAATCATCTCTTATGTAGATGCTAATTTCTCTGTGTTTTTTGTGCTGTACATAAAAAAGAATCATAAATTATTTGATTTATCAGATAATATATGTACGTTTGCAATAGTTTATAGTTTCTAAAAACAGATAATTTATGAAAAAATTACTGCTATTATTGGTAATTGCAGGAAGTGCGGTTATCATTTCATCGTGCGGATCATCGAAATCCGCTTCAAATAAAAAAGTAAAAGTAGAACAAAATGAGTGTGAAGCGTTGGCGCTCGAATCGCCTGAAAAAAGAGCTTACGGAACGGCGTCCAGCCATAAGTTGCAATTTGCGAAAGATCAGGCCGCCGTTTACGCTCGTATGGAGTTGTCGCGTATTGTTGCCGCCGGAGTAAAAGCCGGTTCTAAGGTGTACGACCAGCAATACGAAACGCAAACGGCTATCGAAAACAAAGGCAAAGTAGAGCAATTGGGTATGGTTATAGCCGAAAACGAGTTGAAAAACAGCCGTATCGTCTGTTCCAATGCGTATGAAATACCTGATCGCAATTTATACGAAGCCCATGTCTGCGTAGAGATGCCCGGCAATATAGCCGATAAGATTGCCGAAAAAATTTCGCAAGACGAAAAACTGCGTATCGATTTCGATGAAGCCAAGTTTAAAAAAGAGTTTGAAAAAGAGTTAGCCAAATACAAGGAAGAAAACAAATAAAAAATAACGTTACGCATGAATCGCATGATTGTACGAGGAATGGCGTTGTTGTTTGCCGTTTTTATGGCGGTAGCGCCTGTATCGGCTCAAAAAAAGTCAGATCCTCTGAAACCGAAATGGCTGACCCAAAAACTGCCGAAAGCCAAAACGCCGTTATACACGTTGGTACGTACCATAGGCGACGGGCATAATTTGGGAGAAGCCCGCCAGAATTGCATGAAAGACCTTACCGATTTTTTAGAACATAATCGGGGCATAACCGTTAGCAGCACGCTTTCCGGCCAAGAAACAGTACGCGATAACGAAGAATCCTCTCTGCAAACGCAATACTCTTTCGAGTATAAAGAAGACGGGCGCACGTTCAGCATAAACTCGCGCAAGATAGACGAGTACTGGACGTATAAAGACGGCGGTTACCATTGTAACGTACTTTACGCTGTGGCCGATAAAGACGGCGGAGATACCGATTGCGACGATATTTCCGTTACTACCCGTTATGGCGCGCGCGGATTGGCGCGTTCGCTCGTTGTACCCGGCTGGGGACAAATGTACAAAGGCAGCTATCTGAAAGGTGGTTTGATATTGGGAGGCGAAGCCGCTTTCGTGGCCGGTATCATAGCTGCCGAGAATCTGCGGGCGTCGTACCGGAAAAAAATGAAAGAGCAACCGAAGCACATGAAAACATACAACACCAAAGCCGATAACTGCGAAAACGTGCGCAATATCTGTATCGGCGGCGCGGCGGCTCTTTATGTATATAACCTGATAGACGCTATCGCTGCGAACGGAAGCAAGCGGATAGTTATAAAAAAGAAAAACGGAAACCTTTCCGTTATGCCGGTATCGTCTCCGTTCTGCAACGGGGTGAATATGGCGTACAAATTCAACTCAAAATAGTAAAATCATTACTACCCGATTTTCCGCGCGATAAATCGGAAACGATGGCATAGCTCGTAATAAACGGCGAAACCGCACTTTAAGTTTCCGGATAATCGCGCTTTCGCATAAAACGTAGGGTTCAGTTACTTAACAACATAAGAACAATATAAGAATGAAACGATTCACAACATTATGCTTATTCTTCGCAGCGTTTGCGCTGTTTGTCGGATGCTCGGAAGATGAAGAAGATTTTACCGGAACTATCAACGGCATCGTAACCGACGCCGATAGCGGCGAACCGATGAATGCAGTCAACATATCGTTGAATCCCGGCGGAAAATCGGCTGTTACGGGAACGGACGGGCGATATGAATTTTTAGATTTGGAACCGGGACAATACACCGTACAAGCAGCCAAAAACGATTATCAAACCAATACCAAACACGTAACGATTGTAGCCGGCGGAACCGTAAAAAGCGATATTGTTTTGCAAAAAGCCACTTCCAAGCTGAAACTAACCAACAATTCGCTGAATTTCGGCAAAAATTGGAGCGCATTGTCGTTCGGGGTAGGCAATGCCGGAATAACCGGTAAGATAGACTGGCGCATATCATCCGACATAGATTGGATAACCGTATCTCCGCTTTCCGGCACAACGGAAACTGGCAAGAACACAGAAGTCATCGTAACCGTGTTGCGCGACAAAGTATCCGGCCCTGCTAACGGAATAATCACTATCAGCGACGATGGCGGCTCTTTACCCGTTTACGTAACCGTTAATCAAGACGTACAGGCTGCCGACGGCGAAAACCGCATAACCGTAGAGCCGGAAAACGTAGCCCTGTTGTCAGCATACCGCAAAGATGTCACCATCTGTTCATACAACAGTTCCGCCAACTACGAATTGTTTGTAAAAGAAGAAGACGTTTCGTGGCTTACATTCACCAAAACAATGGGTATCTTGCCCGTGTACAATGCCGAAAAGCCCAATACGGCGGTAACCGTAGGCTTTATAGCAGACCGTTCGGGTTTACCGGCTGGCGAATATAAATGTACGGCCGTACTCCGTACCGGTATGGGCGATTTGGAAATACCCGTCAGTATGAAAGTGAACGCCGACGGGTCGGTAGACAAAACATTCGAGGATTTCATTTTAGAAAACTACGATACCGACAATGACGGCGTTGTCTCCGACGAAGAAGCCGCCGGTGTAACCGAAATAGATTGTTCTAATCAAGGCCTTGTATCTTTGTCGGGCATAGAGCGGTTCACGAATTTGATAGACCTGAATTGTTCGTATAATCGGCTGACAGAACTTTCGTTAAAAAGTAATGTGAAATTAAAATATTTGAGATGTGATGAAAATCATGAAATGACATCTTTGGATGTAAGTTCAAATACGGCATTACAAAGTTTAACCTGCGGCAATAACCCTTTGGGTACGTTAGATGTAAGTAAAAACACGGAGTTAACGCATTTGGCATGTTGGAATAATTCGTTGACGGCGCTTGATGTTAGCAACAATACCAAATTGGAGGTGTTGCATTGCTTCATAAATGAACTTGTAGATTTGGATGTAAGTAAAAATTTAGCGTTGACAAGTCTAAGTTTTGGATATAATCAAATCTTATCTATCGATATTTCGAAAAACACGGAATTGATTGAATTATATTGTGAAAATACAAAAATGCAGATATTAGATATTTCTGCAAATAAAAAGTTACAATCTGTAAATTGTACATATAATGAATCTTTAACCACCATTTACGCATTCAGTAATTATGCGGCCACTTGTACGATAGAAAAGCCGGACGCCACTCAAATAATTGTGAAGGGAAGCGGCAATAGCGGAAATGTTGGTGATATGGAAACTGTTTTTCCCGATGCAAATTTCCGTGCTTACGTTTTAGAAAATTTCGATACCGACAATGACGGCGTTATCTCCGATGAAGAAGCTGCCGGCGTAACGTTTATAAATTGCTCGGATAAAGGAAATATTGCTTCTATACAAGGCATAGATAAATTTGTTAATCTGACTGTTCTTAGTTGTGAAGGTAATCAATTAACGACATTGGATGTAAGCGGTTGTCCAGCATTGACAGATCTTAATTGTGGTGACAATCAATTAACGGCATTGGATGTAAGCGGTTGTCCGGTATTGACAGAACTTTTTTGCTTTAACAATCAATTAACGACATTGGATATAAGCGGTTGTCCGGGTTTGACAAGACTTAGTTGCTTTAACAATCAATTAACGACATTGGATGTAAGCGGTTGTCCGTCATTGACAGAACTTTTTTGTGGGGGTAATCAATTAACGACATTGAATGTAAGCGGTTGTTCGTCATTGACATCCCTTAGTTGTGGAGAAAATCAATTAACGACATTGGATGTAAGCAGTTGTCTAGATTTGATATATGTTGGCTGCGAGGGCAATCAATTAACGACATTGGATATAAGCAGTTGTTCAGCTTTAAAAGACTTTAGATGTGATCACAATCCATTAACGACATTGGACGTTAGCGGTTGTCCGGCATTGACACTACTTTATTGTTACGAAAATCAATTAACGACATTGGACGTTAGCGGTTGTCCGGCATTGGCAGATCTTAGTTGCCACGAAAATCAATTAACGACATTGGATATAAGCGGTTGTCCGGCTTTGAAACGTCTTTGGTGCGGCAATAATCCATTAATGACATTGGATGTAAGCGGTTGTCCGGCATTGACAGATCTTAGTTGCAACAACAATCAATTAACGACATTGGATGTAAGCGGTTGTCCGGTATTAGAAAAATTTTGTTGCCGCACCAATCAATTAACGACATTGGATGTGAGCGGTTGTCCGGCATTGATAGAACTTGATTATGGAATGAATCAATTAACATCATTGGATGTAAGCGGTTGTCCGAATTTAACAAAAATTCATTGCGACGACAATCGATTAACGACATTGGATGTAAGCGGTTGTCTGGCATTGGAATTCCTTTGGTGTGGCGGAAATCAATTAACCTTGCTTGAAACAGGAGGTTGCACAAGATTATCCGAGTTGGATTGCTGGAGCAATCAGTTAATCACCCTTGATATCAGTACGAATACAAATTTAACAAAAGTGGATTGCAGAAGTAATGCATTGTTAGAAACTATTTACGTTTTTTCGGATTATAGTTCTACATGTACTATTAGGAAGGGGGATAATGCACAGATTGTAATAAAAGAATAAGATAATAACTAAATGACGAAAAGAATGAAACGAAAATTTTATGTATTATGCTTGTTTTGTGCAGCCGCAATAGCTTTTGCGGGTTGCAGTAAAGATGAGGAAGACGTTACCGGCAGCATTTACGGCTTGGTAACCGACGCCGATAACGGCGAGCCGATAAAATCGGCCAATGTATCGTTGAATCCCGGCGGTAAATCGGCCGTTACGGGTACGGACGGGCGATATGAATTTTTAGATTTGGAACCGGGACAATATACCGTACAGATTGTGAGAAACGGATACGAAAGCAACACCAAGCGCATTACGGTAGAAGTAGGCAAAACGGCTTCGGGCGACGCGGTATTGTCGAAAGCATCTTCTAAATTGAAATTGAATACCAATACGTTGAATTTCGGAGCGGGGCAAACTGCGCTTTCGTTCAATATTTCGAATATTGGTAATACCGGGTCTATCGATTGGAGTATTTCTTCCAATTTAGATTGGGTTAGAATTTCTCCGTTGTCGGGTACTACGGCTACCGGAAAAACTTCGGAGGTAGTAGTTACTTTGTTGCGTGATAAAATTACCGGCCCGGTAAGCGATCTGATTACTATTCTCGCCGATGGAGAATCTGTATTGGTAAGGATTTCTGCTGATGTTTCGTCTTCTGGCGACGATAATGCAGGGGATTCCGGCGATAGCGGTAATACGGGAGGAAACACCGGGAGCGTTGTGGTTGAACCGGCGCATGCCAGCTTGCCTGTAACGCTGCAAAGTGCCGTTCGTTCGGGTTCTAATGTAACGTTGACGTTCTCTATCCAGAATAATGCGGGTAAAGATTTAACCCAGCTTCGGCTTTATTCCAGCTATATGGGAGTTAAATTCGGCGCATACGACGATTTGGGAAATAGCTATAATGCCTCTAACGTGCAAGAGATAAAAATCGGGAATAAAACCAGCGGTGGCGCAGCATATGAAATATGGCCGCAGTTCCCGGAGGGCGTGAAACTGGTTTGTACCATGACGTTGAAAAACGTATCGACGCAAGCTGGCAGTTTTACGAATATCACGATTCCATGTGGTTCGCAGCCGGAAATAACCACGTCGTCGTATAAAATAGTGTTTAAAAACGTCGGGTTGTAAAAATCTCGAATCTTTCTTCGCAAGCCGTACCGGAGAGGAGTGAAGAACCGGTACGGCTTTTATTATTTGTTTTTGTTTCGGAGAGAGTCTGTTTTTCAGTTCGCCGATAGCGGCGTAGAGGTTTCATGGTTTTATTCATAAAAAATGAATGTTATGAAAAAAGTATTGTCTTTCTTTTGTTTCGTTTTATTGGCGTTAGCACCTTCGCCCTCGACGGCGCAGACCGAAAAGGAGTTTGAAGAGAGTTTTAAGACGGCATTTAAACAGTTTAAGCAGAAAAGCGCGGACGATTTTAAAGAGTTTAGAGATAAGACGAACCGCGAGTTCAGCGAGTTTTTGAAACGCGATTGGGAAGCGTTCGCCTCCGAATGTCCGCAAGAACGTCCGGCGCGTCCCGAACCGTCGGTTCCGCCTGTGGCGGAGCCTGTTAAAGACAAACCGAAGCCTCGTCGGTTAGATGTCGACGCAACGATTCCGACGGTAAAGAAACCGGTCGATACGCCTGCCGATGTGCCGGGTGTAGAGCGCGTTGTCCCGCAGAAAGCTACGGAGGATAAAGTGCCGATAACGTTTTACGGGCACAATTACGGCATTACGCCGCTGCTGGACGCCGCTTTTACTCTCGGCGATTTAACGGAAAACGAGATTGCCGCCGCATGGAGCAAACTGTCGGCATTGCCTTATGGCAAGGTGCTGAACGAGTGCGCCGGTATCCGCGACACGTTGCAACTGAACGATTGGGGATATTTTTTGCTGTGCGGCGAAGTTGCCCGCCAATTTGCAGGTAAAGACAAGGGGAGCGAAGCTGCTTTTTTACAGACGTTTCTGCTTTGCCAGTCGGGGTACGACGCAAGGATTGCCCGTTCGGGAAACGAGCTTCTTTTGTTGGCACCGAGTACCGTTATGATTTACGGACATTCTTTTCTCAATATGGACGGCAAGAAATATTTTGTGTTGAATAAAAAAATAACCGGTTCGAGCGCGATTTATACTTATCGGCAGAATTTTTCGTTGGCGTCGAAGCCTCTGAATATGTATATAACGGCTGTTCCCCGTTTGTCGGGCGAAACGGTTGCCGCTAAAAAGCGTATTGGCAATGCCGGCGAAACGGTTGAAGTGCCGGTAAACGGGGCGTTAATGGATTTTTACCGGGATTATCCCCAATGCGATTTTCCCGTTTATATGTATGCTCCGGTAGATGGTTTGACCGCCGAAGCCGTATTGCCTGCTTTGCGGCAATATATCGACGGAAAATCTGAACTGGAAGCTGCCAACCGGTTGCTTAATTTTGTGCAGACATCGTTTGAGTACAAAACCGACCCGGAGCAGTTCGGGTATGAAAAGCCGTTTTTTGCGGAAGAGACATTTTTTTACCCGTATTGCGATTGTGAAGACCGTGCCGTGCTTTTCGCTTATTTAGTACGGGAATTGTTGCGCTTGGATGTCGTTTTGCTCGATTATCCCAACCATATAGCTGCTGCGGTCGGTTTTTCCGAAACCGTACCGGGCGATCACGTCCGAGTAGACCACCGTACATACACCGTTTGCGACCCTACTTATATCAATGCTCAGGTAGGAGAGGCGATGCCTCAATGCAAAACCGTATCGGCGCAAATAATAAAGTATTGATTGTAGAACTGAAAAATCAGAATATTTATGAAAGCAATTAAATTTTGTATATTATCGGCAATATGTGCAGCAATGTGGGGTTGCAGTGATACGCCTTCGTTTAAACAGCCTTACGATGGGCTGATTCCTGTGATATCGCCATCGCCATTTAAGTATGTACATATAGATTTGAACGGTAACGAAATACAGGCATCTCCCGATTTTGAAAAGAACATTTTTTTTTCGGACGGACTTGCGGCAGTGTATAAAAGTTTCGGGAATAGCTATTATGTAAATGTAAAAGGCGATACGGTTATACGGTTTTCCGATTATGGCGCGTATAAGGGGACAGGATTCTGGGAAAATCGCGCGATATTGGAACGGAATGATGATTATGTAATTATAGACAATACCGGAAAAGAAATTTTTAAAGTCGATAAGGCGGGAGGGTACAGTCCGATGACCATGTGTTACAACGGCATGATATTGTTTAGAGCCGATAAAGGAGTTTGGCGTATTTATGATGCGGACGGTAATGTTTTGCATGAAGAAACTGAATACGATTGTGTACCGTATTATTGGTCGCTTCCGTATAAAGATGCGATATGCGTTGCAAAAGAAGAAGGGAATGGCCGACGCCCTAAATATAAATATGGTACGATAAATGTGAAAGGCGAAGTGGTTATTCCGTTGGAATATGATGACCCTATTTGTTTCGACCGTAATGGCTATGCCGTTGTTACCAATCAAGACGGTAAGGTGGGTTTGATAAATAAAAAAGGTAAATATATGATAGAACCGGGAGTGTACAGTATGATTGAAGTGGATGGCGATAATTTGTATAAATGTCGAGATGATAAAGAAGGCGTGACCGGTTGGTGCGATGAAAAAGGAAAGGTAAGGTCGAAGGATTTGCATTTTGTTTCTAAGTCGAAATATGATTTCGATAGAAACGGTAATATTAAAATACCTGTGCCGTTAAAAGACGGCAAGTATTTGGCCATAAAACCGCGTGATGAAAGTAAAGGTATTCTTATTTTAATGGATAAAGCAGGGAATAACCTTTTGAAAGGAAAAGAGTATGTTATGGATTATTGGAATAGGAATATAACATATCATCCGTTGATACGTTATTATAGATACGGTTATCCTTATTCCATACGTTTTCAGGGACCTGCTGAGGGTAGGGTGATAGCTGAATAATTAGAAAAAACAACCCCGTTATTCTTCAATCTGAGAATAACGGGGTTGTTTAAAAGAGGTACTGTCCGTTAATGGGAGCAGTACCTAAAAGGTTTTTTATTCGTTTTTGAATATCAGTCCGTTTTTGTCGGCGTCGATGTAGATAGGCTTGCTTTTGTCTACTTTTTGTGCCAACAGGTCTTTCGATAACTGGTTTAGAACATACCGGTGTATGATTCTTTTTACGGGGCGTGCTCCAAATTGCGGGTCGTAACCTTCGTGGGCTATAAACTTCAATGCGGCAGGCGTTATTTTCAGTTCTACGCCGTTTACGGCCAACAGTTTTTTTATGCCGTCCAGTTGCAGGCTGACGATTTTTTCGATTTCCTGTTCGTTTAGCGGCGTAAACATGATGATTTCATCGATACGATTCAGAAACTCGGGACGAATGGTTTGTTTTAACAACTCCATGACTTCGCTTTTTGTCGTTTCGAGAATCTCTTCACGGTTTTGGAGCGTGATTTTCTCGAAATTTTCTCGTATCAGAGAAGACCCCATGTTAGAGGTCATGATGATAATCGTATTTTTAAAGTTTACCAACCGTCCTTTGTTATCGGTTAATCGCCCGTCATCCAATACTTGCAACAAGATGTTGAAAATGTCGGGATGCGCCTTTTCTATTTCATCGAAAAGCACTACCGAATAGGGTTTACGGCGTATGGCTTCCGTCAGTTGTCCGCCTTCGTCGTAACCGACATATCCCGGAGGCGATCCTATTAGCCGCGTTACGCTGAACTTATCTTGATATTCGCTCATGTCGATACGCGTCATCATATTTTCGTCGTCGAACAGATATTCGGCCAATGCTTTGGCAAGTTCCGTTTTACCCACGCCGGTGGTTCCCAAGAAAATGAATGATCCGATAGGCTTGCGAGGGTCGCTCAATCCGGCTCGGCTGCGGCGTACTGCATCCGAAACGGCCTGTATCGCTTCGTCTTGGCCTACTACCCGTTTGTGTAGCTCTTCTTCCAGATGTAGAAGTTTTTCTTTTTCGCTTTGCATCATTTTATTGACGGGTATTCCTGTCCAGCGCGAAACAACATCGGCTATGTCATCGGCGTTAATCTCTTCTTTAATCATGGCCGAATCGCCTTGCATGCGGTGCAGTTCTTCTTGAACACGTTTTATCTCATCTTCTTTCTGCGTGATTTTAGCGTAACGAATTTCGGCTACTTTGCCGTAATCGCCTTCGCGTTCCGCTTGGTCTGCCTCGAATTTCAACGACTCGATGTCTATTTTATTTTGTTGTATTTTGCTTACCAACTGTTTTTCAGCCTCCCATTTGGCACGGAATTTAGTTTCTTCTTCTTTCAAGTTAGCTATTTCTTCGCCAAGTTTAGACAGCTTTTCTTGATCGTTTTCCCGCTTTATGGCTTCACGTTCTATTTCGAGTTGCTTGATGCGGCGAGAAATTTCGTCTAACGCTTCGGGTACGGAATCGGCCTCCAACCTAAGTTTCGCTGCGGCTTCATCCATCAGGTCGATGGCTTTATCCGGCAAAAAACGGTCGGTTATATAGCGTTCTGAAAGTTGTACGGCAGCAATAATGGCGTCGTCTTTAATACGTACCTTGTGATGGTTTTCGTATTTCTCTTTTAGTCCTCGTAAAATGGAGATGGTGCTCAATTCGTCCGGTTCGTCTACCATGACGATTTGAAACCGTCGTTCCAGCGCTTTGTCCTTTTCGAAGTACTTTTGGTATTCATCGAGCGTTGTGGCGCCTATTGCACGAAGTTCTCCTCTTGCCAATGCCGGTTTTAGAATGTTGGCGGCATCCATAGCGCCTTCGCCTTTACCGGCTCCTACCAACGTATGAATTTCATCTATAAAGAGGATTATCTCGCCTTCCGCCTGCATTACTTCGTTGACAACGGCTTTTAAGCGTTCTTCAAATTCTCCTTTGTATTTGGCTCCTGCAACCAATGCGCCCATATCCAAAGAAAAAATCTGTTTGCTTTTCAGGTTTTCGGGAACATCGCCGCGAACGATACGATGCGCCAACCCTTCGGCAATGGCAGTTTTGCCCGTGCCCGGTTCGCCTATTAAAATCGGATTGTTTTTGGTACGCCGGCTCAATATTTGCAATACACGCCTTATTTCATCGTCTCGGCCTATAACGGGGTCGAGTTTTCCGCTACGCGCCCGTTCGTTCAGGTTGATAGCGTATTTGTTTAAAGCGTTATAAGTATCTTCGGCTGAGGCATCTGTCGCCTTTTTGCCCTTTCTCAGTTCGTCGATAGCTGAGCCTAACTCTTTTTCTACGATTCCAGCGTCTTTCATCAATGACGAAACCTGACCTTTGGTTTGTAACAGAGCCATTAAAATAGATTCGAGCGTAACGAATTGGTCGCCCGATTTTTTAGCGAAGTCGATAGACTTTTGCAATACTTCATTGGTTTCTCTGCTGAGATACGGCTCTCCTCCGCTAACTTTCGGGTAAGAGTCTATCGCTTTTTCCACCGAAGTTTTCAGTAAGTTGGCGTTGATACCTAATTTCTGGAAAATGTAGTTGACCATACTTTCGCCCGTTTGAAGAACACCTTCGAGCAGGTGAGCCGGTTCAATGGCCTGCTGGCTTTTGCCTGCGGCTATTTGAGCGGCTTTCTGAATGGCCTCTTGCGATTTGATAGTAAAGTTGTCAAAATTCATAATATATCAATCTCCTTTCTTTTATGTCCGGTTGTTTTTAGCAAACGTTCTGTTTGTATATTCACAAAAGAGATGCCAGTGTAAAAATGTGTCAAAAGTTCTGGTTCTCAGGTGTTTGTTGTGACAAAATTTCACTATTGATTTTTGGCTTTATCTCCTTTTTAGTTAAAAAATACCGTTTTAACGGTTTTTGCGTTTCTGACATTTTGTCTTTTTCGTCTATTTCTAAACACGTTCAGGATGTTTTTGTTCGGCGTATAAACGGATAATTGTAAATATAGAAGCTCAGATTGCCGAACGTGTGCGAAAAAACACCGGATATTTACGATAAAAGGTTATATTTGCACCAAATTTTCGATGCCGATGGATTTTAAACTTTTACATACAGATATACAAAGTTGTGCAAGAGCAGGATTGATAACTACCGATCACGGAACTATCGAAACACCCATCTTTATGCCGGTAGGTACGTTAGGTACTGTTAAAGCTGTGCATCAACAAGAGTTGAAAAACGATGTGAAAGCTCAAATTATTTTGGGAAATACGTATCATCTGTATCTTCGTCCCGGTTTATCTGTGCTGGAACAGGCCGGAGGTTTACATCGGTTTAACGGTTGGGATAGACCTATTTTGACCGATAGCGGAGGTTTTCAGGTTTTTTCGTTATCCGATAACCGGAAGTTGACGGAAGAGGGTGCGCATTTCCGTTCGCATATAGATGGTTCCAAGCATCTGTTTACCCCTGAAAATGTAGTAGATATTCAACGTATTATCGGGGCGGATATAACAATGGCTTTCGATGAATGTCCTCCGGGAACGGCCGAGTATAGCTACGCTAAAAAGTCGCTCGACTTAACGTTGCGTTGGTTAGATAGAGGTTGGAAACGTTTTAATGAAACGGAAGGTAAGTACGGGTATCGTCAAACTTTTTTCCCGATAGTGCAAGGATGCGTTTATCCCGATTTGCGCCGTAAAGCGGCCGAATGTGTTGCTGAAAAAGGTGCGGATGGCAATGCTATCGGAGGACTGGCGGTGGGCGAACCGGCAGAGAAGATGTACGAGATGATAGAAATTGTCAATGAAATATTACCGGCGCATAAGCCTCGCTATTTGATGGGGGTAGGTACTCCTGCCAATATTTTGGAAGCTATCGAACGGGGAGTGGATATGTTTGACTGCGTTATGCCTACCCGTAACGGACGCAACGGAATGTTGTTTACCAAAAACGGCATTATGAATATGCGCAACCAGAAGTGGGCGACAGATTTTTCGCCTATTGAAGAAGAGGGGGCGTCATATGTAGATACAGCGTATTCACGGGCGTATCTTAGACATCTGTTTATCAGTCAGGAACTGTTGGCTATGCAGATAGCCTCTATTCATAATCTGGCTTTTTATTTGTGGTTGGTAAAAGAAGCCCGAAAACATATTTTAGATGGTGATTTCAGCAGTTGGAAAAAGGAGATGACGGAACGTGTAACGCGACGGTTATAATATTGAATGTGTTATGATACTGAAACGCTTAGATACATATATTATAAAGAAATTTTTAGGTACGTATTTATTTACTATCGTACTGATAATTTCTATTGCCGTAGTGTTCGATATCAATGAAAAGTTAGATAAGTTTTTAAGTAAGGATGCTCCGCTAAAAGCCATTATATTTGATTATTATCTTAATTTCATACCTTATTTCGTAAACCTGTTCAGCCAGTTGTTTACGTTTATTGCCGTTATATTTTTTACATCTAAGTTGGCAGATAATTCGGAAATCATTGCGATGATGTCGAGCCGCATGAGTTTTAACCGGTTGATGCGACCTTATATGATTGCGGCGGCTATTATTGCGGCCGGGACGTTTATTTTGAACAGTTATGTAATACCGCCAGCCAATGTAACGCGCATTAATTTCGAGGATAAATATGTAAAACCTCGAAAAACGGATTATGGAAGCAACATCCAGATTCAGGTAGAACCCGGTGTGGTGGCATACATCAATCGGTACGACAATACGAATAAAACCGGCTATCGCTTCTCGTTAGAGAGGTATGAAGGCAAAACTCTGAAATCGCGTTTAACAGCTCAAACGGTGCGTTATATTTCCGATTACAATTGGAAAATACGAGACTATACCATTCGTAATTTTGACGGAATGCAGGAGTCTTTTTTTAAAGGCGTCGAAAAGGATTCGGTTATTCGGTTCCAACCATCCGATTTTTTGATTTCACGTTACGATAGCGAGCAGATGACGACTCCTAAGTTGAAAGAATATATCGATCAACAAAAAAGGAGAGGAGTAGCTAATATTACTCAATTTGAAGTAGAGTATTATCAGCGTTACGCTATGATTGCCGCATCGTTCATCCTTACCAGTATAGGCTTGTCGTTGGCATCTAAAAAGGTGAAAGGCGGCATGGGCTTGCATTTGGGATTAGGCTTGCTGTTTAGCTTTTCATATATCTTTTTTATGAAAGTTTCGGCCACGTTTGCTATTAGCGGGCAGGCGTCTCCATTGGTGGCCGTATGGATTCCCAATATATTGTATGCTATAATAGCTGTGATATTGTATAAACGGGCTCCGAAATAAACAAAATTAGAAAATTAAATTTGTTTGTTTTGGGATGCAAAAAAGTCGATTATCCGGAAACAAGCCTCTTTGACTTTTTGGGCTGCCAAGTGAATATTTTCGTTGAATTCTTCGGCGGTAGGGCGTCCGGAATCTACCAAATCCGTTATTGATTTTATGCAAAGCACCGGTGCTCGATATAAATCGGCAACCCAAGCGATGGCGGCGGCTTCCATATCTTTTATTTCTCCTTCTGTTTTTTGCATTTGCTGTAAATCTATTTCCGGTAAATCTAACGAACTGCCTGTTGTGCAAATACCTTGTTTATAGCCGCATACTTTTGCTATGGTATCCGAGTCGAAACACGGGTAGTATCCGAATCCCATTTTTTGCCAAGCACCAATAGAAACCCTTCTGTCGTGAAAAACAATGTATTTATGGCTTAAATATACATCTCCTATTCTCGCCCCTTTTTTCATGAATCCTCCGGCAGTTCCGGCATTGATAAGCAAATCGGGGTGAAAATTCGTAATAGCTAAATGCGTGGCTAATGTAGCCGCTTCGCAGCCAATATGGTCTAATCCGGTTTGAGCGTCTTGTCCATTAAGAATTAAGGAAATCTCAATGTCTTTATATTGAGATTGATATGCTTTCATCGGCAAGTTTCCGAAACAATGAGGCAATTGTTTCATGCCGAAATGTTCTATTAACGGTTGACCTTCGGCTTGCATAGCTATTATAAAACAGATTTTTTTCATGAAACGATCTATTTAATCAAGTTTCCGTAAGTTGTAAATTACGGGCAAAAATAGCTATCTTTGCCGACAGATACAAACACACAAAAAATCATGAAGAAAATATTTATTATTTGCGCGTTATTTATAAACGCCGGTTTATTATCTGCGCAAA
>JAFUKV010000298.1 GCA_017467745.1 Bacteroidaceae bacterium
AATATATGTTTGTTATACAATATCTATTAGTTCTACTTCGAAAATTAAGGCGGAGTTAGGAGCTATCGAATCGCCTGCGCCATGTTCTCCGTACGCCAGATTAGAAGGAATAAAAAGTTTCCAGCGTGAACCTACCGGCATAAGCTGCAATGCTTCTACCCAACCCGGTATAACCTGATTAACTCCAAACACGGCAGGTTGTCCGCGTTCTACCGAACTGTCAAAAACTTGTCCGTTAATTAATGTGCCGTGATAATGGCATTTCACTTGGTCGGTAGCTTTTGGTTTTGCACCTTTTCCTTCGGTCAGTATTTCATATTGTAGGCCGCTGGGTAGCGTTACTACTTTCGGATTTTTTTTGTTTTCGGCTAAGAAAGCATCTCCTTCTTCTTTGTTTTTTTGCAGCATTTGCGCTTGGAGAGACGCAAAATATTCGTTGATAACTTGTTTTGCTTCATCGTAGCTCATAGCCGGCTTCTCGCCATCGAAAACAGCTTTTACAGCGGCGGCAAAATCTGTAACGTTAAGGTGTTTAATACCTGTATTCAGAAAATTGTTGCCCATGCTTAGGCCTAGTGCATAGCTTATTTTATCCATATAGTACTGTTTTAGGTGTGATTTGTTTATCGTTACACGCCTGAAATTCAATTTTTCGGCGAAGATAAGCGATTTATCTCATTTCGCTTTGTTTTTTCATTAAAAAAATTAATATTTTTGTAGAAGCGCTGTCTAAAAAACGAAAAGTATGGCGTAATTGTTCGTAAACAGAACCTTTATTATAATTGATTATGAAAAAGCGACTGGTTGTATTGTCGGGAGCCGGCATGAGCGCCGAGAGCGGAATATCGACATTTCGGGATTCCGGAGGATTATGGGAACAACATCGGATAGAAGATGTTGCAACCCCCGAAGGGTGGCTCCGTGATCCTAAATTAGTATTGGATTTTTACAATACGCGTCGGCGGGAATTATTATCTGCATTTCCTAATGGGGGACATGTCGGGTTGGCTTCGTTAGAAAAATTTTTCGATGTTCGCATTATTACCCAAAATGTAGATAATTTGCATGAACGCGCCGGCAGTACGAAAGTTTTACATTTACATGGCGAGTTGATGAAAGCTCGTTCATCTAAGAATCCTGATTTAATAATCGAGCTGACCCCTCCCGATTGTGATATTCATATTGGCGATTTGGCGGCAGACGGTAGCCAGCTACGTCCGTTTATCGTATGGTTTAATGAAGCTGTTCCCATGATTGAGCCTGCTATCGATTGGGTGTCCGAGTCTGAAATTTTCGTTATTGTCGGAACCTCGCTCAATGTATATCCGGCAGCCGGGTTGTTGCACTATGTTCCTCATCATGTTCCGGTTTATTTGATAGACCCGCAAGATGTGAGAATTCCGGAGAATAGAAAAATTACGGTTATTAAACAAGGCGCTACCGAAGGTGTGGGAACATTGACGGAAGCGTTGTTGTCGGGAAATGTTCGATAATGGCGGTTATGGTTGTTTTGACCATATATCCGCAATGCTTTTTTCTATATTCATTCCGTTAGGGCAAGCCTCGCTATGGTTGTTTCCTTTGCACAAAAATTGCGGATGCCCTTTTCCCCATGTAACCACTCGGGAGAGAGGCATTTGCAAAAATGCGTTTTTGTCGTTTTGCTGTACCCATTCAGAGGCATAGTGTAACCAATAGTCGCGATACTTTTCGTCCAATTTGCAGAACCACGAAATTTCGTCATATCCCCAAATAAAGTGAGAGGCCGTATCTGCTGCTCCGGGTTGTCGTGATATGCCGAAGTTATCGAATTCGACTAAATAAGGTATAGATTCGCAATGCCATCCCGAAGGGGTTATGCCGCCTTTACTTTTTCCGTAAAGCGCATCTAAATAATTTTTTTGCAAAACGCCCTGCATGGGCTTTTCCGGAATCTCCTTTATACGGAGAGGAAACGAGTTGAAGTCAAGCAAGCTTTTCCCGTCCACTATCATTCCGCCGGTTGGGGTGTGCGCGTCGAATAATACCCATCCCCGACGAGAATTTTGTTGTGCGAAAATACGGGCTTTATCTAAAAATTGCGCCCATATCCTGAACTCGTGATCGTTCATTCCTATTAAATTTACTTGCCCCCAATGAATAGCTTCGCATCCTATCTGAATATAGCTGCCGGCCATAAACATTAGCCACAATTGCGCTTCTTGCCGGGTAATATCCGGTACGCTTGCTCCGTTTCCCCAATGGTTTACGAATTTTCCGTTTTCATTGAGCATATTTTCATATTTAAAGCGTCTTTTTTCGTATGGTATTCCGAGTGCGGAGAATGTCCATTCCGGTATTTCGACACTGTCTACCAGAGAAGTTACAATTTCAAATACTGCGGCTTGAAAAATCATCTCAGTGTCATATTCGTGCATACGGTTTATCAATCTTTTCGCAGGATTTAGAAACGTTGTATCTGCCATGAAATGTTCTCTTCCCCAGCGGTATATGGCACGTCCTATGAATTTCGCTTTTAAATTTCTCAGCATACGTATGTCATCTTCTTTATCAGATAAAGGTGCATTATTGTAATACGGGTTTTCGATAAGAAATTCGGTTAGGGTAACTGATCTGGAAAGATAATTCTCCAATACTTCCCGGCTTATACCGTTGCTGTTGAACACGTAATTTCTTGGGGAATGTTTCTGACAAGCGGTTATAACTATGGATAAGAAAATAACCAAACAGATAAAGAGACGTGATTTCATAATATCTTCAATTTATGAAAAGAAATATTTTTTGAACGAAGATAACGATTTGTTTTTATTCGCATTATAAAATCGGTAAATAATAAAAAATGAGCGTTTTTGAATAAACCGAAATGTGTGTTATCTGTTTTTATTTGCAATACTTTTTGTTGATTTAAAAACTATTCTTATGTTTGTAAGATACTTATACAAATAAGCAAAACGATATGGAATTTAGTGAAAAATGCAACCGAATTTTTGATGCTTCTACGCAAGTTTATCATGTAACAGACTATATAGACGCTCCTATGCCTAATGAATATCCGGAAAAAAGTATCGAGTATTACCTTTTTCTGAAAAATTGGATAGACGCTGTACAATGGCATATGGAGGATATTATTCGTAATCCGGAAATCGATCCGGTTGAGGCGGTAAAATTAAAACGCCGTATCGATAAATCGAATCAAGATCGTACCGATTTAGTGGAACTTATCGACAGTTATTTTTGGGAAAAATA
Source organism: Bacteroidaceae bacterium (assembly GCA_017467745.1). Taxonomy (GTDB): domain Bacteria; phylum Bacteroidota; class Bacteroidia; order Bacteroidales; family CHK158-818; genus Gallibacteroides. The sequence goes on from JAFUKV010000298.1 coordinate 3,247, forward strand.
TCAGGGCGTACAACCTTTGCCTGAGGCTACTATCAATACGGAAAGCCCGGCGTGGGCGATAGACCGCCTTTCTATACTTGCTCTTAAAATATATCATATGCAGCAAGAAACTTTACGGACAGATGCGTCGCCTGAACATTTGGCTCAATGTACGCAAAAACTGAATGTTTTGTTGGAACAGAGAAAAGATCTTTCAACAGCGATAGACCAACTGCTTGACGATATAGAGACCGGTCGTAAATACATGAAAGTATATAAGCAGATGA
>JAFUKV010000299.1 GCA_017467745.1 Bacteroidaceae bacterium
GAAGCCGCAGGTAACGAAAAATCGTTGTACCACATCATAAAACCGGAAATAGACTTCGCTCCCGGATTCGATGAACACGACCCGGCAGTGTACGACAAAGCGATAGAAAATTTTGAAAAGTTCCAACAAAACGGCTGGCTTAAACAAGATGAAAAAGAAATGTACTATGTTTACGCCCAAACCATGAACGGACGAACCCAATACGGATTGGTTGTCTGTGCCAATGTAGACGATTATCTGAACGGCGTTATCAAAAAACACGAACTCACCCGCCGCGATAAAGAGGAAGATCGTATGAAGCATGTCAGGGTAAACAACGCAAATATAGAACCTGTATTTTTCGCTTATCCGGATAACCCGGAATTGGATGCTATTGTCTCGAAAATAACGTCACAACCGGCTATTTATGATTTTACCGCACCCGATGGTTTCGGACATCATTTCTGGACAATAGAAAATGACGCCGATATAGCGCGAATAACAGAACTTTTCGCCCAAATACCTTATCTGTATATTGCCGACGGGCATCACCGTACAGCCGCCGCCGCACTAGTGGGGGCGGAAAAGGCGAAACAAAACCCGAATCATAAAGGAGACGAAGAATACAACTACTTTTTATCGGTTTACTTTCCGGCTTCGCAATTAAACATTATAGATTACAATCGGGTAGTAAAAGATTTAAACGGGTTAAGCGACGAAGAATTTTTGACGCGCCTATCTGAAAATTTTATCGTAGAAGAAAAAGGCGACGAAATTTACCGCCCGCAACGCTTGCACAACTTCGCTCTTTACCTAAATAAGAAATGGTATTCGCTAACGGCAAAAGAGGGAACTTACAATGACAACGACCCCATAGGCGTATTAGACGTTACCATATCGTCAAATCTGATTTTAGACAAGATATTAGGAATAAAAGATTTACGATCGGATAAACGTATCGATTTTGTGGGCGGCATACGCGGTTTACAAGAATTAAGCCGCCGTGTAGACAACGGCGAAATGAAAGTTGCCTTAGCGTTATATCCCGTTTCAATGAAACAATTGATGGACATTGCCGATACCGGAAACATTATGCCTCCCAAAACTACGTGGTTCGAACCGAAACTACGCTCTGGATTAGTTATCCATAAATTATCGTAACATCTTTATTTTACTATAACATTCCGAAAATTTTACACAAGGCGGATGCAGCATCTACAAAGATAGCTGCATCTACCTTATTAACCGGATTGACAAACACACGAATGGACGAAATACAGCTGATAGACGGTTGTAAAAGAAAAGAAGAAAAGTTTCAGAAAGCTCTTTACGATCTTTACGCAAGAAAAATGATGGCAGTATGTATGCGATATGTCAATCGCCGAGAAATTGCCGAAGATTTATTGCAAGAAGGATTCATAAAAGTATTTACAGCTATCGAAACATTTAACTTTACCGGTTCGTTCGAAGGTTGGATGCGTCGCATTTTCGTAAACACGGCATTAGAATACTTGCGAAAAAACGATGTTCTGCGCGAAACCGTCGATCTGGAAGAACCGAGTGTGTTCCTTGAACCTGAAAGTTCTGTCGTAGACCGGTTATCGGCCGACGAATTGATGGAAGTAATCGCACAATTACCTGCCGGCTTCCGAACAGTATTCAATATGTTTGCTATCGAAGGATACTCGCATAAAGAAATTGCCGATACATTGGGAATAACCGAAAGTACATCGCGATCGCAGTTTACACGAGCAAAAAAAGTGTTACAAAAAAAACTAAGCGAATTATAACGATAAAATCTGTATTACGCGGAGATATGGAAAACGATGATTTTGAACGAAAGATAAAAACTAAACTCGACAGTTGGGAAACAGAGCCGCCGGCAGATATGTGGAATCGCATACAAAAGGTTCTTCCTGCTGCACCTGCCCCTACACATCCAATAATATACCGGCCTATACTATGGAGTGCGGTAGCCGCCGCTCTTACGGGAATTATTGTGTGGTTTTCTCTGCCATTCGAAAATTTCATTTCAGACCGAACGGCACAACCGTTTACACAAACATTATCTCCTGACATTCCCGTATATCCCCAAGACGAGAAGCCCAATATAGCGGCAACCGAGGCATTTATCTCCGAAATATCCCCAACTGCCAAAACGTCCACTACAATATACAACATTAGTGGCTGTCAAAACATTGAACATCCGAAAAAAGCAGCATTCTTCTCCTCGCGGGAAAATACAGCCACTTCTGCCGCTCGTTTCACAAGCAATAATCGGACAAACAATAAGGAAGCAAGAATAAACGCTTACTCTTCTAATTATTTTATAAACGAAAATACATCTGAAAACAACCTATATACCGATGCTCCTCAACAGAGGAAACATCATTCCGGTAAATATTCTATTGGAATAATGGCTGTAAATCCCCTCTCGAAAAACAACACCACGACCAACAGACATAGCGCCCTGTCAAAATCCATACCTTTAACATCCTCTTTTTTATCGACCAACAACCCGAATAAAGAAGATTTGAAATGGAGCCACAATGTACCGTTAACATTCGGCATTACGATAGAAAAACGGCTCACTCAATCTATCGGAATAGAAACCGGCATAACATACAGTTTTTTAAAATCGGAATATAAAAACACAAACAACTCCCGATATGGAAATCAAGAATTACACTATATAGGAATACCTATAACCGGCATCTACCGATTTGCTCATTGGAATAACTTCAAGTTTTACTCGGCAATAGGCGTAAAAGCAGATTTCAATGTAGCAGGAAACCGAACAGACAAAGTAAACGGCAATTATAACGGATTCCGCTTTCAAGGAGACATGGAAGCCAATACGACAAAATCTATCCGAGACCCCAAAGCCCAATTCTCTCTTATGTGCAAATTAGGAGCCGCATACTGTTTTATAGACCATCTCGAATTGTATACAGAGCCGGGATTAGCTTACTTTTTCAATAACGAAAACTCTGAAATACAGAGCATATGGAAAGATAAACCCCTGAATTTCGCCTTACAAGTAGGTTTAAGAACTAATTTTTAACAATATAAAATGCAGCAAATCACATTATTTTCGTATCATTGTAATTAAAATTATAACAAACAAAAAACAATTTATTGCCTTATGAAAGCATTAAAATCATTGTATTTACCCTTATTATTTTTGGCTGTTTTATGCAGTTGCAACAAAGATGATAACAATACCGTAGAACTTGTCGGATTCGGTACAGTAGAAGATTTCGGAACAGTTATAAACGTAGACGTAAAAGAAGGAGAAGAACCTTTATATCTACGCGGAACAATGTTGAACAGTATGCTATTAAACGACGGACAACGTGTCTTTGTCTACGGAACAATAGATAAAGACAATCAAACCGCAGGAAATAAAGCCATGCTGACAAAATTCCAACTCATAAACCCATTCCCGACATTAAGCCTAAATACTTCTACCGGCAACTTCCAAAGCGATCAGTTCCTGAACATCTACGAACCGTGGGTTACTTACAACGAAACCGGAAATGATATTATCACTATTCACAGCGAAGCTTTATTACAAAATGAAGAAGATTTTACCTATTATGTAAGAGCATCGCAGCCTACGGCATATACCGATGGGGATAGTGAAATCACTATCAATTTCATGCTTGAACTGGAATCGGAAGTTACAAAAGGATACAGAAGTCCGATATTTCGCTCTATTGAATTACCTTTCGGCGCGAATAATAACCCGGGAAAGCCCATCAAAATAAAAATAAAATGTAACACTCTAACCGCTACCGACTGTGAAAACTATGATTCGGTAAATAAAGTCATCACAATAATATACAATAGAGAACAATAAGAGAGAGGATGAAAAAGTCTTTGCAACAACAATATTTCACTATTGTTTGCAAAGACTTTTCTATATAATCGAAAAAACGATAACTAACAAAAATTTTATTTTCCCAAAATCTCTAAAAATTCTCCCCTATCAATCAGCAACTTCCCCCAATTCTATAACTTCCAGATCTTTTATCTCCATATTATCTATCACAAACCTGACTAATGTACGTTTTTTATGGAAACCGTATTTTCCAGCCGCACCCGGATTTACATGTAATAATTTTAATGTTTTGTCATAAAGCACTTTCAATATATGCGAATGACCGCTAATAAACAACTTCGGCGGACGAATATAGATTTGAGGAGTAACCTCTCTGTCGTATCGGCCGGGATAACCGCCAATATGGGTCATCCAAACATCTACACCTTCAATCATAAACCGTTGATGCTTTGGCACTCGTACCCGAATATCTTGTCCGTCGATATTGCCATATACCGCCCTTACCGGCCTAATACTTTCAAGCCTATCTAATAACTCAACAGAGCCGATATCTCCCGCATGCCAAATCTCATCGCACACCCCAAAATATTTTTCATAACGATCATCCCAATAAGCATGTGTATCTGACAGAAGGCCAATCTTTTTCATCTCAACAATATTTTCGGTTATTTACAATAAACAAAAATACGAAATATTATTTTATATACAAATATTTGTATATATTTACATCCCTATTCAGGAATACAAACAGCGATGGAAAAAGAAAAAAGATTTTTTAAACGAGACATCAGTTGGTTATCTTTCAACTTCCGCGTATTGATGGAAGCACAAGACGAATCTTTACCTCTTTACGACCGAATTAAATTTTTATCAATATATTCTTCTAATCTTGAAGAATTTTTCCGTATACGAGTTTCGGAATACCGCCACACAATACGCCAAAAAGAAACAGATGACGAAGAGAAACAAAAAGCGGAAAAAACTCTCAATGAAATAAACGCCGTCGTCGAAAAACAACAGC
>JAFUKV010000028.1 GCA_017467745.1 Bacteroidaceae bacterium
GATTATGAACTTATAAAAAGTGAAGGAGTTATTGTTGAGCAAGTTATCAGACCCACAGGTTTACTCGACCCGATTATCGAAGTGCGTCCGAGCCTTAACCAGATAGATGACCTTATGGAAGAAATACGTGTACGAGTAAAAAAAGACGAACGTATTTTGATTACCACCCTCACCAAACGGATGGCCGAAGAGTTAAATACCTATTTTTTACGAATCGGCATCCGATGCAATTATATTCACTCTGACGTTGAAACGTTAGAACGGATTCAGATTATGGAAGATTTACGAAATGGACTATACGATGTACTTATTGGCGTAAATCTGCTTCGGGAAGGATTGGATTTACCGGAAGTTTCATTGGTAGCCATTTTAGATGCCGATAAAGAAGGATTTCTACGCTCACACCGTTCGTTGACACAAACTGCCGGCCGTGCCGCCCGAAACCTGAATGGAAAAGTTATCATGTATGCTGACAAGATTACGGAAAGTATGCAAAAAACGATAGATGAAACTAATCGCCGCCGAGAAAAACAATTGGCATACAACGAAGCGAATAACATCACTCCGCAGGCTATTAACAAAAACCGCAATACAATTCAGTTAGGTAACGAGAAAATAACGGAACCTACCCAAACCTCCGTTTACGCCGAACCGGACTACCGGAACGACGATATAGCCGCAGAGCCCGTTATCAAATATATGAGTAAAGACCAAATAAAAAAGACTATCGAAAATACTCGGAAATTAATGACAGACGCTGCCAAAAAAATGGACTTTTTAGAAGCTGCCCAATTCCGTGACGAATTAGTTAAATTAGAAAAATTATACGATACGAAATAAAAATAACTTTATATGAAGTCTGACATCCAAATAGCACAAGAAACGAAACTTGAAAAAATAACGAATGTAGCGCAATCTATCGGTATTACAGAAGAAGATCTCATTCCATACGGAAAATACATGGCAAAAGTACCCATAGATTTAATTCGGGACGAAAACATAAAACAGAATAAACTGATTTTAGTAACAGCCATCACTCCTACAAAAGCCGGCATAGGTAAAACTACCGTCAGTATCGGGTTGGCGTTAGGTCTTAATAAAATAGGGAAAAAGGCTGTTGTTGCCTTACGAGAACCTTCGTTAGGCCCATGTTTCGGAATGAAAGGCGGTGCTGCCGGAGGAGGATACGCCCAAGTGCTGCCGATGGAAAACATCAATCTCCATTTTACCGGAGATTTTCACGCCATCACTACGGCACACAACATGATATCCGCTTTGCTCGACAACTACATTTATCAAAATCGCCACAACGGAGCGGCCTTAAAAGAGGTGTTGTGGAAACGGGTGTTAGACATCAACGACAGAAGTCTGCGTTTTATTGTAACCGGATTAGGAGGAAACACCAATGGAGTCCCCGCCGAAAGAGGTTTTGATATTACTCCCGCATCTGAAATCATGGCAATATTATGCCTTGCATCCGATTTAAACGATCTCAGACGCAGAATAGATAACATTTTATTGGGATACCGTTTTGACGGAACTCCTCTATTTGTAAAAGATTTAAATATAGGCGGCGCCATTACAGTTTTGCTGAAAGACGCATTAAACCCGAACTTGGTACAAACCACAGAACAAACGCCGGCATTTGTACATGGAGGTCCTTTTGCTAATATTGCACATGGCTGTAATACGGTTTTAGCCACTCGGATGGCTCTTACATACGGAGAGTACGTTATTACGGAAGCCGGTTTCGGAGCAGACTTGGGAGCAGAAAAGTTTTTCAATATCAAATGCCGAAAATCGGGGTTAGAACCTTGTCTAACCATACTCGTCGCTACGGCACAAGGGCTGAAAATGCACGGAGGCGTTACTATCGAAGAAATCAAAAAACCGAATTTGGAAGGACTAAAACGCGGATTCGATAATTTAGACAAGCACATCGAAAACATGCAATCGTTCGGACAAACCGTTTTAGTAGCTTTTAACCGATATGCTTCTGATACGGACGATGAAATTGAACTCTTAATAGACCATTGCAAACAAAAGGGTGTAAAATGTATTGTAAACAACGCTTTTGCCGAAGGCGGAGAAGGCGCCATAGAATTAGCAAACGCCGTTGTCGATACAATAGAGCAGACCCCTTCCGCCCCGCTCCAATTTACCTACCTCGATAGCGACCCTATACAGAAAAAAATAGAAATGGTTGCCAAACATATTTATGGAGCCGGCTCTGTAACATTCAGCAACAAAGCAAAAAAAATGTTGAAACACATAGAAGAGATGAATATCTCTCATTATCCGATTTGTATTGCTAAAACCCAATACTCTTTTTCGGCCGATGCAAAGGCATACGGTGTGGCCAAAGGATTTGAATTAGTAATCAACGACCTTGTAATTAACAACGGAGCTGAATTTATTGTCGCCATTGCCGGAGATATTATGCGTATGCCCGGACTTCCGAAAACCCCGCAAGCTAATTTCATAGATATTATCGACGGCAAAGTAGTAGGACTTAGTTAATAGGTAATGAAAGAATACAAAATACAAAATTGGCTTCCGACTACAAAAAAAGAAATAGATATTAGGGGATGGGATTATATAGATGTCATACTATTCTCAGGAGACGCTTATGTAGATCACCCCTCTTTCGGGGCAGCGGTTTTAGGCAGAACATTGGAAGCATACGGATTGAGAGTAGCCATTGTTCCCCAGCCGAATTGGCGTGATGATTTACGAGACTTTAAAAAGTTAGGAAAACCAAAACTCTTTTTCGGTGTGTCGGCCGGAGCAATGGATTCTATGGTAAACAGATACACCGCCAACAAGCGGTTACGATCGGACGATGCGTACACTCCCGACGGCAGACCCGATATGCGTCCCGACTACACAACTATCGTATATTCTCGAATATTGAAAGATCTTTTTCCAGACGTTCCGGTGGTTATAGGAGGCATAGAGGCTTCCATGCGCCGGCTTGCTCATTACGATTATTGGGAAAATCGCCTACGCCCGAGTATATTACTCGATTGTCCGGCCGATTTGTTAATCTACGGTATGGGTGAACGACCTATTATCGCTTTATCAAAGCGGTTATTAAACGGGGAAAAAATATCGGATATACAAAATCTGCCGCAAACAGCCTGCGTTACCTCTCGAAAAATACCGGCAAATGATAAAAACAACTTAGTATTACACCCGTATGAGGAGTGTTTAAAAAGTAAAAAGAGACAATCGGAAAATACTCAACACATCGACGAAGAATCGCACCGATACTCGCCACGTACTATTTGGCAAACCGCCGCAGACAAAACGATAGTGGTAAACCCGCCCTATCCTCCTATGACGGAAAAAGAGATCGATGCATCGTTCGATTTGCCTTATACCCGCATGCCGCATCCTAAATACAAGGGCAAAACCATTCCTGCCTATGAAATGATAAAGTTCTCGGTAAATACCCATCGGGGATGTTTCGGTGGTTGTTCGTTCTGCGCCATATCCGCGCATCAAGGCAAATACGTATCGTCTCGCTCAAAAGAATCTATTTTAAAAGAGGTAAAACAAATAACCGAGATGCCGGGATTCGCAGGATATTTATCGGATTTAGGCGGTCCGTCGGCCAATATGTATAAAATGGAAGGCCGTAACAAAGAGGCTTGCAAAAAATGCGGACGCCCCTCCTGCCTTTATCCCGAAGTATGCAAAAACCTCGATACGAATCATCAAAATTTATTAGACCTCTACCGTAGTGTAGATAAAATAAAAGGTATTAAGAAATCGTTTATTGGTAGTGGTATACGATACGACATGCTGATACACAGAAACGACGATGAAAAAATCAATGCTATCAACAGAGAATATACGGAAGAATTAATCGCTAAACACGTATCGGGACGACTGAAAGTTGCTCCTGAACATACATCTGAACAAGTATTGAATATCATGCGTAAACCGTCGTTCAAACTATTCGAAGATTTTAAACGCACATTCGACAAAATCAATGCCAAATATGGACTGAACCAGCAAATCATTCCCTACTTTATTTCCAGTCATCCCGGATGCACGGAAGAAGATATGGCCGAATTAGCTGTCATTACGAAACGGCTGCACTTTCAATTAGAACAGATACAGGATTTTACGCCTACCCCTATGACTATTTCTACCGAAATGTATTATACAGGGTATAATCCCACTACTAAAAAGCCAATTTATACCGCTCATACAAAAGAAGAAAAACTTGCTCAACGACAATTTTTCTTTTGGTATAAGCCAGATCAACGTAAAGCCATAGAAAATAGCCTAAAAAAAATTAATCGGCCTGACTTATTTCAGCAATTATATTCACACGCAACATTTCAAAAAAAGAAATCAACTAAACCGTACAAAAAATAGTTATCTATGTATTCAATTCGCAATCTTATGTTAGCTACCTCTTTCACGTTAACGGCATGCCAACAAGGTATAGAGCCGACCAACGAAAATATTACCGATATAATAGGCAAAACAACAGAAGTTCTTGCAGAGAACAGTGTTTTGACACCAGAAATCATGTATAAATTCGGTCGAATAAGCGGTATAGAAATATCGCCCGACAAAAAAAAGATTTTATATGGCGTCAGCTATGTAGACATCGAAAAAAATAAAAGCAACCGAGAACTGTTTACAATGAACACTGACGGAAGCGATAAGAAACAAATTACCGCTACCCCGCAATCGGAACAAAACGCCGTATGGCTAAACAACGAAAGAATTGTATTTTTATCGTCAGAAAGCGGCAAATCTCAAATATGGTGCATGGATGCTAACGGAAACAATCGAGAACAAATTAGCAACTACGAAAACGGAATCGACGGCTTTGTTATTTCTCCCGATGGCAAAAAGGTGGCTTTCTTTTCCAACATACCTTATAGCCGTAAAGCCTCCGACCTTTATCCCGATTTACCGTTAGCGACAGGCCGCGTGATAGATGACTTAATGTATAAGCACTGGGACGAATGGGTAGAAACTATTCCACACCCATATATAGCTGATTTTTCGACATCGGGATTGTCTAACATTACCGACATTATGGAAGGAGAACCGTATGAATGTCCGATGAAACCTTTCGGCGGAACAGATGATTTCTCATGGACGCCCGACAGTAAAAAAATTGCCTATACATGCCGTAAAAAAACAGGTAAAGAATATGCTTTTTCTACAAACTCGGACATTTTTCTGTATGATACGGAAAGCAAAAAAACAGTAAATCTGACATCCGGAATGATGGGTTACGATACTCACCCGCGATTCTCGCCCGATGGCCATTACGTGGCTTGGTTAAGTATGGAACATGACGGTTATGAATCGGACAAAAACAGATTATTTATACAAAATCTCGAAAACGGAGAGAAAACTTACCTGACAGACAATTTCGATTATTGCGCAGAATCTTTTATTTGGCAACAGAACAATAATTCTATCTACTTTCTTGCTGTAAAAAACGGAACAAAAGGAATTTTCGACATAAATATCAACGATAAAGCCATTCGCCAAGTCGCTTCCGGACACTACGATTACGCATCCATAGCAGAAGCTCCGAACGGATTGATAGCAATGCGCCATTCAATTACCTCTCCTGATGAAATCTACACGGTTTCAACCAATGGAGAAAACAGCGTACAAGAAATATCGTTCGAGAACAAAGAGCTATTAGACAAAATTACTATGGGAAAAGTGGAAGAACGATGGATTACCACTACCGACAACAAGAAGATGTTAACATGGGTAGTATATCCTCCGCACTTCGACCCTGAAAAAAAATATCCGGCTCTATTATACTGTCAAGGCGGCCCTCAAAGCGCCGTCAGCCAATTTTGGTCATACCGATGGAATTTACAATTGATGGCGGCTAACGGATACATAGTTGTCGCACCTAACCGACGGGGTGTTCCGGGATTCGGACAAGAATGGTTGGAGCAAATCAGCAAAGATTACGGCGGACAAAATATGAAAGATTATTTCAGTGCTATCGACGAAATCAGCAAAGAACCGTTTGTGGACGCATCTCGTTTAGGAGCGGTCGGAGCCAGTTACGGAGGATTTTCCGTATATTGGTTAGCCGGACATCATGAAAAAAGATTCAAAACGTTCATCGCCCATGCCGGAATTTTCAACCTCGAACAACAATATGTAGAAACAGAAGAGATGTGGTTTGCCCAATGGGACTTGGGAGGAGCATTCTGGGACAAAAATAACCCTGACGCACAACGCAGTTATGCAAATTCGCCTCATCGTTTTGTCGATAAATGGGACACACCCATTTTAGTGACGCATGGAGAAAACGACTATCGTATTTTGGCATCGCAAGGTATGGCAGCATTCAATGCCGCTATTATGCGAGGCATTCCGGCAGAGATGTTGGTCTTTCCGGACGAAAATCATTGGATTCTAAAACCTCAAAACGGCATTCTATGGCAACGGATTTTTTTCCGATGGTTGGATAAATGGTTAAAACCAGAAAAAGAATAAATAATATAAAAGAAAATGCGGCGGGAATATTCCCGCCGCATTTTCTTTTATATTATCAGACTGATTATCCTAAGAATGAAATCAAGACTCCCGCAGCCACGGCAGAACCGATTACTCCGGAAATATTGCTTGCCATACAATATTGCAAAACATGATTTTTAGGATCATACTTCAATGCTATCTCGTTTGCAACACGCGAAGCCATAGGCACTGCGCTCAAACCGGTAGCACCAATCAAAGGATTTATCTTTTTCGTTGTAAATAAATTGAAGACCTTTACAAAGAAGATACCACCTGTTATAGATAGAGCAAAAGCTAAGAATCCACCGATAACAATTCCTATTGTCGTCCAGTTAAGAAACGCATCCGTAGTCATCGTCGCCCCCACAGAGAGACCTAAAAATATTGTAGCGGCATTCATTATGCTATTTGACGCAGCATCGAATAAACGAGATGTATTCGCACCGATCTCTTTTATCAGATTACCGAACATAAGCATACCGATCAATGGAACAGAACTCGGTACAAACAAAGCCACAACAGTAGTTACCACTATCGGAAACATTATTTTCAATGCTTGCATATTTTTAAATTCGGTTTTCGACGGGAACTTCTTTTCCTGTTCTTTCATGTTGATTCTCAACTCTTTTTTTGTACAAGTAAGTTTAACAACCAAAGGAATAATAACCGGAACAAGAGCCATATATGAATATGCGGCAATAGCAATAGGGCCTAACAGATGAGGAGCCAATTTAATTGTAGTAAAAATAGCCGTAGGACCATCCGCCCCCCCGATTATTCCTAATGAAGCAGCTTCCTTAGGCGTGAACCCCATTAAAATGGCAACTAACAAAACCGTAAAAATGCCTAACTGAGCAGCCGCGCCGAAAATAGAAAGACGCAGATTTCTAAGCATCGGTCCGAAATCCGTCAAAGCCCCTACCCCCATAAATATAATAGGAGGCAAGAATCCTGTCTTAATCAGCATATAATAGATAAAATTCATCAAACCCAGTTCATGCGCAATCTCATGCAAAGGCATCTCCCAAATATTTTTCTGAACTTCAATTCCCTGAGATGATATAAACGATACCATCCCCGACTCATCCGCTTGAATCACTCCCATACCGCCTCCGGGAAAATTGGCTATCAACACGCCAAACGCAATAGGAACCAGCAACAACGGTTCATACTGTTTCTTTATCCCCAAATAAAGCAAAATGAAAGCTATCAAATACATGATGAGAAACTGCGGTTCAGCAATAATATTGCTGAACGCAGTCATATCGTATAATTTACTGAATATATCGTTCATCACTTAATAATCATTATAACATCATCTTCCGCAACAGGGTCGCCCGAGTTTAAACAAATAGCGGCAACCGTTCCGTCCGCTTCGGCACGCACAGCATTGTAAGTCTTCATTGCCTCGACATAACAC
>JAFUKV010000029.1 GCA_017467745.1 Bacteroidaceae bacterium
GATATTTATTTTGAATAGCTGCCGCTATGGCTACTGTACCGGGACGCCTACGCTCTGAAATACGTTTATATAACCCATCGTCCGTATCACGATATGCCACCTCGCTACGATGCGTAGTTATATTTATATATTTAGGGTCGAATTCTCGCAAAAGATCAATAGTATTGAAAACCTTTTCTATACTGTTTCCTTTCAATGGAGGTAAAACCTCAAACGAAAAAGCCGTTTCTTTATTATTTTGGATAAGTTCTGCAATTTTCATGTAACTTGATTTTATATTTCAAATTTATTCCGTACAAATGTAATATATTTTAATAGATTATCAGAACATAAAAGCCTTAATTCGCCCAAAATACAGAGAAAGAAATAAAATTCTAATTCATTCATTCGAATAATAATCTCCAATCAAAAATTTCTAAGCACCCCAAACAGTTAAATAATGTTATATGTATTATTTTATCTTATATATGCAGCACAAACTATAAAAAAATTATTATATTTGCAATGTGTTTTTCATGGTATTAGATTAAAGGTTAATGAAGATTGGTTGTCGTGATGACAACCATTTTTTATCCTTTTGTTTTTTCATAAAGAGTGTTCATAATTTGATTTGACTTAATTGTCAAGGTGGGATAAAAATGTCGAGTTTTTGATTAATAGTCAAAAGGAAATAAGTTATAGAGAGAAATTCTCTCTATAACTTGTTGTGTGTTTTTCTAAATAATACTAACCGATAAAAACTTTGCGCTTTTGCCTTTGATTATTGTGATTTCTAAATTTTATCTTCAAATCAACGAATTGCCCCTCTAACACATTATTTGTATTTAGAATACAAAGTTCAGACTTTATAATCATAAAAACAGATGGTTACGTTTCGAATCTCTTACATTTTTACATCAAAACCGGATAATTCAATAGACTTTGAGACCCCGCATTCTCAATGACTGCTCATAATATAGGGATATTGTCTTCAATAAATAAATCATTAAAACTATAATCCTCATTGGAATCGACATCTGCAAGGTAACTTTCGTATATTCTTATTACAAGCCTGAGGTTGTGAAAAACAAAGAGTTCAGATACAAGAACGAATCTTTTTATCTGTCATATCCGGTTCTCTTTTTAGACTCTTTTCTTTCAAAATTATTGATTCATCAAAAAGCAATGCCCGGAGTTCACAAACGGCGGATAACTTTTCCGGTAGGAGTTTCTTTAAATTGCGGTATAAAAATAATTTCACGAGGTATTTCATACTTCCAGAGTATCCCTTTTATTTGCTTTTTTAAAGTAATTATCTGTTCCGTTTCCCATGTGTCCGATTCTATTACTAACACACATTTTTCGCCCAAAACCGAATCCGGCAAGCCGAACACAAAAAAACGTTCATGTATTAAATTGGATAATTTTCTCTCTATTGTTTCCGGAAAAAGTTTAATTCCCCCCGAATTAATCACATTATCGAAACGGCCTTTCCAGATAAAGCTGGTTTCCGATTCAAGAGAAACAACATCGTTCGTAACAAGAGCTTCTTCTCCAAGATGAGGAGCATGAATTATCAAACAATTTCTGTCGTCTACCGAAAAACAAACGCCTTGCATAGCCTCATATACCGACATCTTTTTTCTGCCGTTTATAGCCTTTAACGCCACATGCGAAACCGTTTCCGTCATACCGTATGTAGCATAACACTTTACGTCCAGATTCTGTAAATCATTTTCCAACTCCTGAGAAACTGCACCTCCCCCGATAATCAAATAACGGATATGACTGTCGAGCCACTGCATACCGCCTTGTCGCCCGCAAATTTTTTGAAGTTGCATGGGAACCATAGCTACAAAATCGAAAACAACGGAGGTCTCAAAAATCGGCAAAGAAACCGGTTTTACCGCATAGATATCGAAACCTGCCTGCATAGCTCTCACCAGCATCATTTTACCGGCAATATATCCGGCTGACAAACATAGCAAGGCCGTGCTATTCTCATTCAAACCGAAATAACGGTTCGTCAACTGAGCAGAAGCCCACATTTTTGCTTTATCTAATCGAATTTTTTTAGGCTTCCCAGTCGAACCGGAAGTTTGCACATACAGATACGGACTATCCGATAACCATTCTTTCAAAAATTCATA
>JAFUKV010000300.1 GCA_017467745.1 Bacteroidaceae bacterium
ATTGTATAACCTACCGATATCATGGAGTTCAGTATCGCTTCGGATGTATCATCGCCCAAACATCCTACTTCTCCGGTGGAAGACATATCTACGCCCAATACCGGGTCGGCTTTTTGAAGCCGAGAGAATGAAAATTGGGATGCTTTAATGCCTACGTAATCGAGATCGAATTCGTTTTTTCCCGGTTTTTCTACCGGTAGTCCCATCATGATACGAGTTGCTAATTCGATGAAGTTTATTTTCAAAACTTTCGATACGAACGGGAAACTACGGGAAGCTCGCAGGTTACATTCAATTACTTTTATGTCGTTGTTTTTTGCTAAGAACTGAATGTTGAAAGGTCCGGATATATTCAGCTCTTGGGCTATTTGGGATGTGATTTTTTTGATGCGGCGGACGGTTTCTACATATAACTTTTGCGGCGGAAATTGTATTGTCGCATCACCGGAGTGTACTCCGGCAAATTCAATATGTTCAGAGATTGCGTATATAATGATTTCTCCGTTTTTAGCTACCGCATCCATTTCTATCTCTTTGGCATTCTCGATAAATGCGCTTACTACCACAGGATGTTTTTTCGATACGTTAGCCGCCAATTGCAAAAATTGTTCCAGTTCGTTTTTGTTAGAACATACGTTCATGGCAGCCCCCGAAAGTACGTATGAGGGACGTACCAATACGGGAAATCCGACTTCGTCTACAAAATCGTAGATGTCGTCCATAGAGGTTATTTCTCTCCATCGGGGTTGATCTACACCGAGACGGTCGAGCATAGATGAAAATTTGTGCCGATCTTCGGCATTGTCGATGCTTTTAGCCGATGTTCCTAAAATATTGACATGTTGTTCGTCTAAACGCATGGCGAGGTTATTCGGTATTTGACCGCCCACAGATAGTATAACGCCGTACGGATTTTCCATTTCCAGAATATCCATGACACGTTCGAAGGTCAGTTCATCGAAATAAAGGCGGTCACACATGTCGTAATCTGTCGATACTGTTTCGGGATTGTAGTTTATCATAACAGATCGCCAGCCTTCTTTTCGGATAGCATTCAATGCGTTTACGCTACACCAGTCGAATTCGACCGAACTTCCTATGCGGTATGCTCCTGAACCTAATACGACGATAGAACGTCGGTCGCCTAAATAGTCTACGTCGTTACCTGTTCCATTGTAAGTTAAGTAGAGGTAGTTGGTTTGAGCGGGATATTCGGCCGCTAACGTATCTATTTGTTTTACTACTGGTATGATGCCTTTTTGTTTCCGGAAGTTGCGCACCGATAAAATTTCTTTGTCTTCTGCTTTTCCTTTCCAAATAGCCCGAGCAATCTGAAAATCGGAGAATCCCTGTATTTTAGCTTTCCGAAGTAACTCTATCTTGTCGTCGGTAAAGCAACATCCGTTTTGAGGAACAGGTAGTTTTTCCAGTTCTTCGGCCGTAAGTATAATGTTATGCAGTTTTTGTAAAAACCATTTGTCTATTTTGGTAAGGTCGTGTATTTGGTCTATCGTATATCCGGCACGAAAAGCTTTGCTGATAACGAATATCCGTTTATCGGTAGGTTCGCGCAACGCTTTGTCTATATCGGGGATAATAAGGTCTTTATTTTCAACGAATCCGTGCATGCCTTGACCGATCATGCGCAATCCTTTTTGTATGGCCTCTTCGAATGTGCGGCCGATAGACATGACTTCTCCTACCGATTTCATGCTCGATCCTAATTCTTTGTCTACACCTTGAAATTTTCCTAAATCCCAACGGGGAATTTTACAAACGATATAGTCGAGTGCAGGCTCGAAGAATGCTGATGTTGTTTTGGTAACGGAATTTTTTAGGTCGAATAATCCGTATCCCAAACCTAATTTAGCGGCAACGAAAGCCAGCGGATATCCGGTAGCTTTGGATGCCAGCGCTGATGATCGGCTTAACCGGGCGTTTACTTCGATTACTCGATAATCTTCCGATTGAGGGTCGAAGGCATATTGTACGTTACATTCGCCTACTATTCCGATGTGGCGGATAATACGGATAGCCAGTTCTCGTAATTTGTGGTATTCGCTGTTGGTAAGCGTTTGCGATGGGGCGACTACGATACTTTCGCCTGTATGTATTCCGAGCGGGTCGAAATTTTCCATATTACATACGGTGATGCAGTTGTCGAAACGGTCTCGCACAACCTCGTACTCAATTTCTTTCCAGCCTTTCAATGATTTCTCAATAAGTAGTTGAGGTGAGAAAGAGAGCGCTTTTTCGGCAACTATATTTAGTTGCGGTTCGTCATCACAGAATCCGCTACCCAGTCCGCCTAAGGCATATGCGGCTCTGATTATCACCGGATATCCCAATTGTTCGGCCGCTTTTCGGGCGTCTTCGATGTTTTCTACGGCAATGCTTTTAATTGTCTTTACATTTATTTCATCGAGTTTTTTTACGAAAAGTTCTCGATCTTCGGTGTCGATAATGGCTTGTACGGGTGTTCCCAAGACTTGTACACCGTATTTTTCAAGTACTCCCGATTGATATAGCTTTACTCCGCAGTTTAATGCAGTTTGTCCGCCAAAAGCCAATAAAATGCCGTCGGGCGATTCTTTCCGGATAACTTTTTCTACAAAATAGGGGGTTACCGGTAAAAAGTATATTTTATCGGCAATGCCTTCGGATGTTTGTACCGTAGCGATATTCGGATTAATCAATACGGTGTATATGCCTTCTTCGCGCAAGGCTTTAAGCGCTTGCGAGCCGGAGTAGTCAAATTCGCCTGCTTCACCTATTTTTAAAGCTCCCGAACCTAATATTAAAACTTTTTTGATATTTGTATTCCGATTCATGTTGTTCTATTGTTTTGAAGCGTGCGTAAATTATATCATGTTTATAAACTCATCGAATAAAAATTCAGTGTCAGTAGGCCCGCTGGATGCTTCTGGATGGAATTGAGCGGAAAAGTAGGGTTTCGTTTTATGTCGTATTCCCTCGTTTGTGCCGTCGTTCATATTGATGAAAAGAGGTTCCCATTCATTGGATAGCGTATTGTTATCTACGGCGAATCCGTGATTTTGAGATGTGATGAAACAACGATTTGTTCCTTCCATTCGTACCGGTTGGTTATGGCTGCGGTGTCCGTATTTCAATTTGTATGTTTTTGCACCTCCGGCTTTTGCTAACAGTTGATTTCCCATACAGATGCCGAATATGGGGAAGTTTCCTTGCATCGCTTTTCTGATGTTATTTACCGTAGCATTGCACATGTCGGGATCGCCCGGTCCGTTCGAGATGAATAATCCGTCGAAATCGAGTTGGTTGAAGTCATAATCCCATGGAACGCGGATTACTGTAACATCTCTTTTTAAAAGACATCGGAGTATGTTATGTTTTACACCACAATCTACCAGTACAATTTTTTTCTTACCGGTACCGTATGTAATAATTTCTTTGCATGAAACTTTTGCTACTTGATTAATGAGGTTAGGGTCGATAAAATCTATGTCTTTTCCGTTTTCAAAAATTAATTTCCCTTTCATCGAACCTTTTTCCCGCAATAATTTGGTTAGTTCGCGCGTATCGATACCATATATTCCGGCTATTTGTTCTTCTTTAAGCCAATCGGATAGACTTTTTACAGCATTCCAATGGCTGTATTCGAAAGAATAATCTGAAATAATGATTGCTTCTGCGTGAATTTTTTCCGATTCGTAAAAAGTAGAAAGATTGTTGGAAGCAGAATCGGCCGGAACGCCGTAATTTCCAACCAGAGGGTAGGTAACTGTTAGTATTTGTCCTGAATAGGAGGGGTCTGTAAGACTTTCTGGATAGCCAACCATGGCTGTACTAAAAACCACTTCTCCTGATACAGATTTCTCGAATCCGAACGATTTTCCGTAAAATACGGTTCCATTGTCGAGAATCAATGAAACAGGTTTGTCTTTTTGCATATATGATAAAATTATGATATTACACTACTCTTAGTGTGTCCGGACGATTATTACATTATTATATAAGTAATCGATCGTACCTGCAAACCGGTTTCCTTCTGAAAAACCATACAAAGATAATCAAAATTCTAACAAAATCATAGAAAATGTATAGAATGTTTTGATAAAAATGATAAATAGTGGATTTTTGTTGCTGTTTATGTTATTTTGTAAACAATTAGATATGTTATGAGGTAAATTTCTGTTAATTTGAAAGTACAAGCGTTTAAATATATAAAAAGATATGCTTTAAGGGTATATTTAATTATCAATATGTTTATATTTGCGTCATAAAACAAGCAAAAAGATATTGTTTTTGGTTTTGTGATAACAAAAAGAAATTTATTATGAGGTTTACAAAGATGCAAGGAGCCGGAAACGATTATGTGTATGTCAACTGTTTTGAAGAGAAAATAGATGATCCTCATATTTTGTCGAAAAAAATTAGTGACAGGCATTTCGGTGTTGGTTCGGATGGGTTGGTTTTGATATTGCCTTCCGATACTTGTGATTTTAGAATGCGTATGTTCAATGCCGATGGTTCGGAAGCGGAGATGTGCGGCAATGCGTCACGTTGTGTAGGTAAATATGTTTATGATCATGGCATGACTGAAAAAAAAGAAATAAGCCTTGAAACAAAAGCGGGAGTCAAAATATTGAAATTATTTGTCGAAGATGGAAAGGTGGAACGTGTTCGTGTGGATATGGGAGTACCCGAATTTGCGCCTTCTCTTATTCCGGTATTAAAAGAGGGGGATGCTGTAATTAATGAAAAAATTTCAATAGGAAATGAGCAATTTGGCGTTACTTGCGTGTCGATGGGTAATCCTCATGCCGTTATTTTTATGACAAATATAGAAGGAGATGATTTGCATCGCATAGGGAGGATGATTGAGAATCATCCGTTGTTTCCGGCTCGTACAAATGTGGAATTTGTGCAGGTTGTATCGTCCGAAATATTGAGAATGAGAGTATGGGAACGCGGAGCAGGAGAAACATTGGCTTGTGGAACGGGTGCGTGCGCATCGTTGGCGGCAGCTGTTGTAAATGGTTTTACGGGGCGGAAAGCAGTTCTGAGATTAGTTGGTGGTAATCTTGAAATAGAGTGGGATGAGATAAGCGGTCATATTTTTATGACAGGTAGTGCCGAAACGGTTTTTGACGGAAATTTTTATATGAAATAAAACAATAACAATAGATATATGGCATTAGTAAACGGACAATTCTTAAAATTATCGGAAAGCTATCTTTTTTCGGAAATAGCGAAAAAGGTAAATTCTTTTAAAGTAATACATCCCGAAGCGAAAGTAATACGTCTGGGAATTGGAGATGTAACACTTCCGTTACCAGCGGTTGCCATTGATGCTTTGCATAAGGCGACGGACGAAATGGCTACGGCAGAAACATTTCGGGGATATGGGCCGGAACAAGGTTATCGCTTTTTGATAGATGCTATTATAAAACATGATTATGAAGCACGCGGTATTTCGCTTGATCCGGACGAAGTGTTTGTCAGTGATGGGGCGAAAAGCGATACTGGCAATATCGGAGATATTTTGAGTAAAGACAATCGTATTGCCGTAACAGACCCGGTATATCCGGTGTATGTAGATACGAATGTGATGGGATGCCGAGCCGGCGAACGGCGAGAAAACGGATCGTGGAGCAATATAGTGTATATTCCGTGTAATGCGGAAAACGGTTTTGTTCCGGAGCTTCCTACTATCCGCCCCGATGTTATTTATTTATGTTTGCCCAATAATCCTACCGGAACGGCGCTAAAAAAACAGGAGCTGAAAAAGTGGGTGGATTATGCTATTGATAATGATATTTTAATTTTGTTCGATGCTGCGTACGAAGCGTATATTCGCGAAAACAACGTCCCTCACAGTATTTATGAAATAAAAGGAGCGAAACGTGTAGCTATAGAATTTAAGAGTTTTTCGAAAACAGCCGGCTTTACAGGGTTAAGATGTGGCTATACGGTTGTTCCGAAAGAGCTAAAAGCTTTTAACTTTGCAGGCGAAAAAGTTGGTCTTAACAGATTATGGAACAGAAGGCAGTGTACGAAATTCAATGGGGCTCCTTATATTGTTCAACGTGCGGCGGAGGCTTTGTACTCTCCGGAAGGACGTGTACAGATAAAATCGATGATAAATTATTATATGAATAACGCTACTTTGTTGCGGGAAAACTTAAAATCGATCGGATTATCGGTTTTTGGCGGAGTTAATGCTCCATATATTTGGATAAAAGCTCCTAATGGACTTACTTCGTGGAAATTTTTCGACCGTTTGTTATATGAACGTCATATCGTAGGAACTCCCGGAGTAGGTTTTGGCCCCGAAGGAGAAGGTTATCTGAGACTTACGGCCTTTGGAAAACTTGAAGATACAAAGGAGGCGATTGAACGATTAACGACTTGGATTATATAAGAATACAAATATTATAAAACAACAATGCGCAAGCTCTAAAAAAGTAAGCTATGTCAACATTAAGATTTAAATTGGTAGAAGAAGCTTTTAAACACAAAGCAGTACCTGTGGCAGAACCAGTGGAAAGACCGTCGGAATTTTACGGTAAGTATGTATTTAACCGCGAAAAAATGTTCAAGTATCTGCCTAAAAAGACGTATGATAAATTGGTTGACCTGATCGATAACAATACACCGTTGAGCAGAGAGGTTGCTGATAGCGTTGCCGATGGAATGAAACGTTGGGCGATGGAATTAGGCGCAACTCATTATACGCACTGGTTTCAGCCGCTTACGGACGGAACTGCTGAAAAACATGACGCTTTTATCGAACATGACGGTAAAGGTGGCGTTGTAGAAGAATTTTCAGGAAAGTTGCTTATTCAGCAAGAACCGGATGCGTCCAGTTTTCCTAACGGAGGTATCCGCAATACTTTCGAAGCGCGCGGATATTCTGCATGGGATCCTTCTTCTCCCGCGTTTATTATGGATAAGACGCTTTGTATCCCGACGATTTTTATTTCTTATACCGGTGAAGCATTAGACTATAAGGCTCCGTTGTTGAGAGCTTTGAACAGTGTAGATAAAGCGGCGACCGAAGTTTGTCATTATTTCGACACGAATGTGAAAAAGGTATATTCTTATTTAGGTTGGGAACAGGAATATTTCTTGGTAGATGAGTCTTTGTATGCTGCCCGCGCTGATTTAATGTTGACCGGTCGTACTTTGATGGGACATGAAAGTTCTAAAAACCAACAGTTAGAAGATCACTATTTTGCGTCTATACCTTCGAGAGTAGCGGCTTTTATGCGTGATCTTGAAATAGAGTGCCAGAAATTGGGAATTCCGGTAAAAACTCGCCACAACGAGGTTGCTCCCAATCAATTTGAAATCGCCCCGATTTTTGAAGAAGCTAATTTGGCGAATGATCATAATTTGCTGTTGATGTCTATTATGGAAAAAATTTCCCGCAGACATAATTTCCGGGTATTGTTACACGAAAAACCGTTTAAAGGAATCAACGGTTCGGGTAAGCATAATAACTGGTCGTTGGGAACGGATACGGGAGTTTTGTTGTTTGCTCCGGGAAAAACTCCGCAAGAAAACTTGCAATTTATTACATTCGTTACTAATACCATTATGGCTGTACATAAATTCAACGGATTGTTGAAAGCAAGTATTTCTTCAGCTACCAATGCTCATCGTCTGGGAGCGAATGAAGCACCTCCCGCAATTATTTCCATTTTTATGGGAAAACAATTGACGGATATTTTAAATAAGATAGAAAACAGTGCGACGGAAGAAGCGATATTGCTGGATGGAAAAGTCGGATTGAAACTCGGTATTGCCCAAATTCCGGAATTGTTGCTCGATAATACCGACCGTAACAGGACTTCGCCTTTCGCCTTTACCGGCAATCGTTTTGAGTTCCGTGCCGTAGGCTCGTCAGCAAACTGCGCTTCGGCTATGATTGCATTGAATGCAGCTGTTGCCGATCAGCTTAGACAGTTTAAAACAGAAGTCGATGCTGAAATAGCCAAAGGAATTGCGAAAGAAAAAGCTATTTTCGATGTGCTGAAAAAATATCTGAAAGCGTCGGAAGCTATCCGTTTCGATGGTAACGGGTATAGTGAAGAGTGGAAAGAAGAGGCGGCTAAACGTGGTTTGGATTGTGAAACCAGCGTGCCTCTTATCTATGATGCTTATTTGACACCGGAAAGCATCAAGATGTTTGCCGACACCAATGTATTTACAGAAGTGGAATTGCATGCCCGCAACGAGGTAAAATGGGAGATGTACACCAAGAAAATTCAGATTGAAGCCCGTGTATTGGGAGACTTGGTTATGAATCATATCATACCGGTAGCAACTCGTTACCAATCTTCATTGCTTGACAATGTTTATAAAGTGAAAGCATTATTCCCGACCGATAAAGTAGAAAAGATAGCGGCGCAGGATATGGTGTTGATAGAAAAGATAGCGAACCATCTTTCCGTTATTAATGAAAAAGTTACCAGTATGGTAGATGCCCGTAAGGTGGCTAATAAAATTGAATCGGAAAGGGAGAAGGCTATTGCTTATCATGATACGGTAGCGCCTTTGATGGATGAAATTCGTTACCATGTCGATAAGCTCGAATTGATTGTCGACAACGAAATATGGCCTTTGCCTAAGTACAGGGAGCTGTTATTTATCAGATAGAAAACAAAAATTTTATATTGGACGGTTACGAGGTGAAGGTTATGAAATCATTTTTTTAGTTATTGTTTTAGGTTAATAATCTTTTCGTAACCGTTTTTTTATTCAACGAAATAGGATGCAACAGATAAATTTCTCGAACCAACAAGGTTTGTATTATCCCGAGAATGAACACGACGCTTGTGGTGTTGGATTATTAGTAAATATTCGAGGGACAAAATCGCACCAGATTGTAGAAAAAGGCCTTCAAGTGTTGGAACACATGATACATCGTGGAGCCGAAGGCGCCGACCCTAAAACGGGAGACGGTGCAGGTATCATGATACAAATTCCCCACGAGTTTATATTATTGCAAGGGATAGCTGTGCCGGAAAAAGGTCATTATGGCACAGGTTTGGTGTTTTGCCGAAGCAGAGCGCCGACCAAGAGGCGATACTCAATATAATAAACGCCGTTATCGCCGAAGAGGGGCTCTCGTTATTGACGGTTAGAGACGTACCCGTAAATAGCGATATACTCGGTGTCGATTCGCGTGCGGCCGAACCGGATATTAAACAAATATTTGTAGCTGGTACGGGGCAGGAAGATGAGGTATTGCTGGGTTGTAAACTTTACGTTTTACGCAAGAAAATAGAAAAACGGGTAGCGGAATCGCCTGCGGTTTCCAATAAAAAAGATTTTTATGTGGTGAGCCTGTCAAACCGTAATATGGTTTATAAAGGCATGCTTTCGTCCGCACAGCTTCGTTATTATTTCCCGGATTTGATTAATCCGTATTTTACCAGCGGTATGGCGTTGGTACACTCACGGTTCAGTACGAATACGTTTCCTACATGGGGATTGGCTCAACCGTTCCGGCTGTTGGGACATAACGGAGAAATCAATACGATTCGGGGTAACCGTATGTGGATGAAAGCGCGCGAGAGCGTTCTCGATCCGAAACGTCTCGGTTCGATAGATGCGCTTACGCCTATCATTCAAGAGGGAATGAGCGATAGCGCCTCTTTGGATAATGTTTTGGAATTTTTCGTTATGTCGGGACTTTCTTTGCCGCATGCTTTGGCAATGTTGATTCCTGAAAGTTTTAACGATAAAAATCCTATATCTGCAAAATTGAAAGATTTTTATGAGTACCATAGCATTTTGATGGAACCGTGGGATGGTCCGGCTACATTGCTTTTCTCTGATGGTCGTTATGCGGGAGGTATGTTAGACCGTAACGGATTGCGTCCCGCCCGTTATTTGATAACGAAGAACGATATGATGGTTGTTGCTTCGGAAACAGGTGTGCTTGCTTTCGATGGTTCGGAAATAAAGGAACGCGGACGATTGAAACCCGGTAAGATGATGATGGTGGATATGGAAAAAGGCGAAATATATCGTGATGCGCTTTTGAAAGAGGAGCTTGCGAATGCGTTTCCATATGGAGAATGGTTGTCGAAGAATCGTATCAAATTAGATAAAATCAGTTCGGGTCGTACCGTAAAACAGAGTGTGGACAAGTTTGCGCAGCGTTTACGTACATTCGGGTATCATAGAGAAGATGTAGAGAAGTTGATAATCCCGATGGTTACCGATGCCAAAGAACCCATTGGCTCTATGGGTAACGATACTCCATTAGCTGTTTTTTCAGATAAACCTCAACGGTTGTTTAACTATTTCCGTCAGCAGTTCGCTCAGGTAACGAATCCGCCTATCGACCCTATTAGAGAGGAGTTGGTTATGTCGCTCAACAGTTATATCGGCGTGATTAACCGTAATCTTTTAGAGCCGTCGTCAGAATTGTGCAAAATGGTTGAGTTGAAAACTCCGGTATTGACCAATACGGATGTGGATATTTTAAGTAATCTTCGTTATAAGGGATTCCGTACGCAAAAATTGTCAATGCTTTTCGATATTGAAAGCGGTGCGGAAGGCATGGAAAAGGCTTTGGAAAGATTGTGCAGAGAGGCGGAAAAAGCGGTGGATGACGATTATAATTATATAATTCTTTCCGATCGCGGTACGGATGAGAAAATGGCTCCTCTGCCATCGTTGTTAGCGGTATCGGCTGTACATCATTACTTAATAAAACAGCGTAAACGTGTGCAAACGGCGTTAGTGGTAGAAACTGCCGAAGCGCGCGAGGTTATGCACTTCGCCCTTTTGTTAGGATATGGTGCGAGTGCGGTTAATCCCTATATGGCTTTTGCTATTATTGACAATCTGGTGAATAGAAAAGATATTCAGCTTGATTATCATACGGCAGAAAAGAATTATATAAAGGCCGTAGGTAAGGGATTGTTGAAA
>JAFUKV010000301.1 GCA_017467745.1 Bacteroidaceae bacterium
GTTCCGTTTGCTCCGGTATTGCCGGTAGCTTGTCCGGCATCTTTCCACGTTGCGCCTTCGTCGGTAGATACCATCCAACGGCCGTTTTCTATTTTGAATTGAGGAGTAATGCCGTTATTACCATTGGTTCCGTTTGCTCCTTTGGCGGAAATTTTATTGCCTTTCGGGTCGGTTATGGCTATGGCTCCCTTACCGTCTTGATAGTCTACGCACCAAAAGCCGTCTTTGTCGATAGAAACAAAAGGTGTTACGCCGTTTGTACCGTCTATTCCGTTTGTACCGTTCGTTCCGTTTGTACCGTTCGTTCCATCGGCTCCGTTAATCCCATTTAGTCCGTTCCAGATTTCGGAAGAAGTATTGTCGGTAAAGGTCAGTTTCCATCCGGTTGCCCCTGTCGTACTGTTTGTAACGGCAGCAACGTTAGAGATCAATTTACCCGAGTTGATAGCCGATTCTAATGTAGATACGGTAGCAGTCAGGGAGGCTATCGCTTCCGTATTCTTGTCAACGTCTTGTCTCAATCCGTTAATCTCATCGTCATAATCGTCTTGACATGCCGGAAAAGAAACGATAGATGCCGCTAAGATAGCAGCTACGGAAAATCTAAAATTTTTTCTCATTTCTCGTTTGTTTTAATTAGTAATTAAGAATATACTTTTTGTTAAGTTCTTTTTTGGTGTATTGAAAAATTCTGTAATTAATACTTATTGTGTTCTACAATCGCACTTTATAGATCAAAATGAGTTATATTTATAAGGCAAAGATAGTATAATATCCAATAAAAAGACATTTTAATATCTAATAAAAGATATTACAATGAATAATTTATATTTATTCTAAATAAGTGAGAAGGTTTAATATTGGAAAAATCAGGGTGTTGATTAAGAAGTCCGGAATGTCTCAGGAAGAAGCAGCAAATGCAATAGGGGTATCTGTCGGGACTATTAAAAACGCAATAAAAGGAATGGATATTAAAGTGTCTACTGTGGAGAAAATATGTGACTATTTTAATGTCGATCCTATCTATTTTTTAAATGATAAAGAAACAGTATTGTCTTTTCCGGAAGAAAAAAAACAATACTCAGACTCTCTCCGTAATGAAAAAAACGATGTTGTACCTAACAATAAAGATCGTGAAATAGAGCTGCTACAAGCTGTTCTTGCCGAAAAAGAACGCACCATACAAATACTATTGAAAAAAAATAATCTGTAATTCACTCTTTTTGCGTAGAGATTGCGCTTCTTACCGCCGAATTTGTTTATTTTTGCTTTTCACAAACACATTGAATAAACATACTGTATGAAAATATTTTCTTGTCCCGTATCCGTAAGCAGGTGTGTCTATAAATCGTATTCTTTTGCTGTTGTACTTTTTGTATTTTGGATTGCGCTACCGCATCCCGTTGCGGCGGATGAAGGAATGTGGCTGTTGCCCCTGTTAAAACAGCAAAACGGTGTCGCGATGCAAGCGGCGGGTTTGGAAATAGACATCGACTCGGTATATAGCACCGACGGTGTTTCGTTGAAAGACGGCGTTGTGCAGTTTGGCTCCGGTTGTACCGGAGAGATGATTTCTTCGGAAGGGCTTGTATTGACGAATCACCATTGCGGGTATGCGTATATACAGCAACATAGTTCTGTCGATAACGATTTGCTTACCAATGGTTTTTGGGCGATGAACAGAAATGAAGAATTGCCTAATCCCGGTCTGACCGTAACGTTTACAGACAGGATAGAAGATGTTACCTCTTATGTAAAAGAGGCTCTCGAAAAAGACACTACCGGCGATGAGGGGCTTTATTTGTCGACCAAATTTTTGAATGCCCTCGCTAAAAAATATGTGGGGGGCGAAGCGTTTTTGAATAGCCGTCCCGGAACGAAAGTAGAAATCAAACCGCTTTATGGGGGCAACGTATATTATCTGTATGTGCAGAAAGTATATTCGGATGTACGGCTGGTAGGGGCTCCGCCATCGTCGATAGGTAAGTTTGGCGCGGACACGGATAATTGGATGTGGCCTCGTCATACGGGCGATTTTTCGTTGTTCCGCGTATATGCTGACCGAGAAGGTAATCCCGCTAAATACTCGCCCGACAATGTGCCGTTGCGTCCTCGTAAGCATTTTGTCATTTCGTTGAAAGGGATAAATGAAAACGATTTTGTTATGCTGATGGGGTTTCCCGGCCGTACCAACCATTTTTATACGCCGGCAGAAGTGGCGGAGCGTCGGGATATAGAAAACAGCATCCGTGTAGAGGTACGTGATGTAAGGCAACAAATTATGCTGAAAGAGATGCTTGCTGACCCCAAAACTCGCATTCAGTACGCTCGCAAGTACGCATCATCTACCAATAGATATAAAAGTTCTAAAGGGATGAATAAAATGATAGGGTTGCAGCGGTTAGAGGAGCTGAAACTCCGGCAATGCGACTCGGTATTGCAGTGGGCGCGTCGATGCAACCGGCAGGATGTTGTGCAGGCAATTGCTTTGATAGACAGCCTTACGGCTAAGCAGGCTTCGTGGAAACGTAGACAACAGTATTTGCGTGAGGCGTTGCAAACGGGTATCGAATTTAGCGGTGTACGCTATGATTATCCCAAGTTAGATACTGCTTTGCAGCAAAAAAATAAAGATTCCATTCAAGCGGAAATTCGGGTATTGGAAAAAGCGTACCGGTTGTTCGCCGATAAAGATTACAATGCGGAGGTAGATAAAAAAGTAGCGAAAGCGATGCTGCGGTTGTATCTGCAACGTATAGAAGATAAGGAACGTCCGGAGCTGTTAAAAAATATTGCGCGTAAATATAAAGATACCGATAAATATATAGATTATGTTTTTGAACGTTCTATATTTGGTTCTCTTGAAAATGCAGAGGCTTTTATGCGAAATCCCTCGCGAGAGAAATTGGCGGAAGACCCGATGTTTTTGTTTGCCCGGTCGGTAGCGGAAGAGCAGAAAGCTGTAACGGATATTGTGAACAAGTATGCCAAAACGCTTCAACAGGCGCAACGTACTTATATAGGCGCGATAATGGAGATGAGTGGCGGATGTCCGATGTATCCTGATGCGAATCTTACTTTGCGTTTGTCGTATGGAAACATCAAAGGCTTGCAACCGGTAGACGGTATAGAGTATCTTTATTATACTTCGTTAGACGGAGTAATGGAGAAAGAGGATGCAGATAATTGGGAATTTGTTGTTCCGGATAAATTGAAAGCAACCTATCGGCAGAAAGATTTCGGAGCGTATGCCCGTCCGGACGGTAAAATGCCGGTTTGTTTTATCGCGAATACCCATACGACAGGGGGAAATTCGGGAAGTCCTATTTTAAACGCTCGGGGAGAACTGGTCGGCACGGGATTCGACAGGAATTGGGAAGGTATAAGCGGTGATATACAATATAATCCCGAATTTCAACGGACTATATGTGTGGATATTCGCTATACGCTTTTTATCATCGACAAAATAGCCGGTGCGAGACATTTGATAAAGGAGATGAATATTGCGTATTAATCGATATTTTTGTTTGATATCTTTGGCGATAAAGATTTAAAACTTTGGTATTTAGCGGTGATAAACGCCGTGAATATGGGAAACATGCACATTCCCAATACGGCGAGCATGACGGATAGTATGCGTCCTGTGGGAGTAACAGGGTTTACGTCCGATCCGACAGTTGTTACATCCATGCTTGCCCACCATAAAGCATCCCAATAACTTGAAACGGAACTGTTTACTTTGCTTTCGATAGAGAAAAACAAAAGACTCGAAAAGTAGGTAATAGCCAATAAAATAATTAAATAGGATACAAATAAGTTTGTTAATTTGCTGGATGTAATCCAACTGACCACTACTACCAACCCGTATCCGCCGCGTAACAACAGAATGATGTGTAAAAAATAGTATAAAGAATCGGATATGGAGATGCGATAATATTCAATGATATTCAGGTATGGGATAGATATGATAAAAAACAGGATATTTGATAACAAGTAGTGTGCTTTGTTTCGGTACAAAAAGAATCGTAAAAAGAAATCCGTTAAGAAGGTGATGCAAATCCAGAATTGAATATTCAGCAATAACGGATTTCGCGCGTATTGTTGCGGATAAAGAATTTGTAAGGAGAGAATAACCGTTATCAATAAGCAGCCTATTAATACTAAAATATTGAATAGCGTTACAGATTTTCGTAAAAATCGGTTCGCTTCTAA
>JAFUKV010000302.1 GCA_017467745.1 Bacteroidaceae bacterium
ACAATAAAGGGGAATAAACACAATTATAGCATATTATTTTTGAATCAATAACAAAAAAAAGGAGCCACATTTTATTGTAACTCCTTGATTTTCAAGCTGCGGTATGGACGGGACTCGAACCCGCGACCCCCTGCGTGACAGGCAGGTATTCTAACCAGCTGAACTACCACACCTTTTATTTTTGAGGGTTTATCTCTCAAATGCGGTGCAAATATAGGCTATTTTCTTTTATCTACAAAATAATTGAGAAAATAAATAATATAATTTTTTAATTCAAAGTCCTGTTTGTCTATATTCATTGTGTAAATTATTGATTTGTAGTAGATATAAGGTTTTATCTTCCTGAGTACGTTATCATCTGTTTTATTCGTTCGGACAATAATTTGTTGTTTAAGAGATCTTCTATATATATGTGCATTCTGTAACGCCAATAATGACGGGGATTGGACGGGATGTTGATACGTTCAGATTTAAAGTCTTCTTTACGGACGGAACTGTCTATCATTAGCCAATCTTGTAATGGTATGATAGTAAGTATTGATGGCGATTGTAAATGTTGACTTAAAATTTTCTCACATATCCATGTCTCTGCATGTTCAGGCGCTTTTCCGTTTTGTAGAAGTATTTCGGAAAAGAATTTTTGCGTATTTTCCCTGTTTTCTTCCCACCATTCCCGTATGGTTGCCATATCGTGAGTAGATGTACTGCATACCGATAGATAAGGATAAGAAAATGTATCGGCAAATGAGTGTCCGAATTGTTTAGGCATCCGTTGAATCTCTAACGATAATATTTTTAGTTTGTTCATTACGTGCGGTACGCATGCTGGTATCATGCCCAGATCTTCTCCGCATGCCAACATATCGGTAGCAGAGAGAAGCGGTGGCAGTTTTTTTATGGCCTCTTTTTCCCAGAATTCATTATGACGATAGTAAAAAAAGTTTTCGTATAACCGATTGAAACAAGATTGTACATGTATGTTTAATGCTTTATATGCTAGTGTTTGTTGGGCGGAGATACGCGGATGATATAATTTAGGATTTCTTGGGTCTTTAACAAATAGAACCTCATTCGGTAATCCGAAAAGTTTATCTTTAATAGATAAAGCTTTTTTATCAGTTTCATCCGAAAAAAGTTTCTCTATTTTTCGCTGCGTATTGTTTTCCGGTTTTAACGCGTATTTCTCCGAAGAGATTTTTATAAAGTATTTATCGGTTACAAAATCAAAATCTTCGCCAAAGAGCTGGTTTAAGTATTGGTTGGTTAAATATGGTTCAGCATGTTCTTGCTCATTGAAAAAGAAATCGAAATTTTTCATCTCTTCTATTGAATAGGGCAGGGCCGGACTAAAATATCCCAATAAGCCTTCGATAGATTCCATTGGTATTTCCCATATACGGAAAAAGCCCAAGATATGATCTATACGGTAAGCATCGAAATATGTCGACATTTTTTTGAAACGCATTTTCCACCATTTATAATCGTCTTTTGCCATTTCTTCCCAATTGTATGTAGGAAATCCCCAATTCTGTCCCGATGCGGAAAAATCATCCGGAGGTGCACCTGCTTGACTATTCAGGTGGAATAAATGAGGGTTTGTCCATGCGTCCGTGCTGTATCTGCTAATTCCGATGGGAATATCTCCTTTTATAGATATTCCGATGGAACGAGCGTAGGAACATGCTTCGTTCAATTGCTTGTCTGCGTAATATTGGAGGAAATAAAAAAATGCGATTTCCTTGTAGTGTATTCCTGAATGACTCCACATTTCTTTTGCTTTTTCCGGTTGAAAAGTTTTCCATTCTTTCCATTGGCTGAAATCTGGGGTCTTATATCGGTCTCGTAAATAGCAAAATAGAGCGTATGGTCGTAGCCACTCTTTATTTTGATTGAAAAACGTATTGAATGCTTCGCTTTTCAGAGTTTCATATCCGGTTTCTTTATAAATTTCTTTGAAATATTCCCATTTTAGAGCAGATACACGGTCAAAATCTATTTCAAGAAGTTGATTTAAACGTTTTTTTTCCGTAGTATAATAGGCTCTTCTTTTAGGGTCTTTTAGTGTACCGATAGCTTCTAACCGTAAGTAGATAGGGTTTAGAGCAAAAACGGATACGGCATTATACGGATAAGAGTCTAACCATGTACGGGTAAGCGTTGTATCGTTTACAGGAAGTATTTGTATGATTCGTTGTTTTGAATTTGCCGCCCAATCGGCCATTAATCGCAAATCGGCGAATTCTCCGATTCCGGCGCTGTCTTTGCTTCTCAAAGAAAAAACGGGAATAACAGATCCTGCTCCTTTCCAAACGTTAGGAGTGTATCGAATGGTGTCGCAAGGTAATACGGCAGATTGCGCGTGATGTATTTGCAAGTTGTCTATTCTTCGGTTTTCTCCTTCTTCCCATGCTACCGGTTGGAGGGTATTTTTTTTAATAATAACGTATTTGTATTCTAATGGAAAAGAGATTTTAGTTAAGTCTGCGGTTCCTTGCCAAAGAGGAAAATCTGTATCGTTCATGAGAATCGCTTTTAGGGGATTCCAATTTCCGATAGTTTCTGAGTTTCCTATTACAGCGACAATTTCGTCCGGTTGTATTTGAGGGGCATATACTCGGAATGTGATTGTTTCCGTGTTCAAAACGGTTTCTGGATAGGAAATAGTTCTGGCAAAAATATTGCGATAAAAAAAGGATGTGTAAAAAACAGAGTCGGAGGGGGCGTTACGCCATTTATCTGTTATCAGGTAGTTTGTTGAGGTTGAGTTACGGGTAAATGTTCGCATTTTTCCCCACTCTTCGGCAATTATGGCATCGTATTCTTTTACAATGTACCGATACTTAAAAGTTGGCGTATTGTCAGGCAATAGGATGTTTAATTCCCAATTCCCGTTTCCGATATATCGCATTTGCATACTTTGAACCGGGTTAGACTTTCCTAACTGCTCTATATCTCCGCAAACATATACATTTTGTCCCCAAGTTGTGTGGTAATTTATCGTAAAAGTAATTTCCATAAATGCCTGTTTCTATTCTTTTTCTAATGTGTAAAGGTACTGCTATTCTTTTAAAAGGAAAAAATGAGTTTCCGTTAAATAACACAAAAGGCAATCTTTTACGATTGCCTTTTATGAAAGATATTAAATATCAGAGTGGTTAACCGCACTTCGATGTTCCGCATGATGTGCAAATCAAGCAACCTTCTTGATAAATGAGAGTTTCTTGTCCGCAATTAGGGCAGGTTTGTCCACTGGCTTTTGTGCCATTAGGGAGATACTTTTTCAAAGCTCTTTCCACACCATTTTTCCATGTGTTGATTGATTCGCTGTCCAGTTCAAGCGTAGACACTAATTTCATTACTTGGTTAATAGGCATTCCGTATCTAAGTACGCCGGAAATGAGTTTTGCATAGTTCCAATATTCAGGATTGAACTTGTCGGAAAGACCTTCGATTGTAATTTTATAACCGCGTTTGTTTTGATATTGGAAGTCATAATGTTTGTTGCCGTCTTCATCTATGGCTTTAATAATTTTTCCTTTTGTAATGCTTTTAGGCAATAAAATTCCATCTTCATCATCAGCGAGACCTGTAAAAATTTCATAAGGTCGGCCGTCCTTTCTTAATCCGATGAAAGCAATCCACTTTTCTTTGTTGTTTTGAAAACGAACAATATCGGCTTCCAATTCTTTGGGACGAACTGTATCGGTAACTTCCGGTACATCTTTTTTCTCTTTTTTAGTTGAAATCAGTACGCCGGAGCGCGAACCGTCCCGATATACGGTACAACCTTTACAACCGCTTTTCCAAGCCTCTACGTATAGGTTGTTTACTAAATCTTCGCTTACGTCAGATGGAAGATTTATTGTTACGCTGATAGAATGGTCTACCCATTTTTGTACGCGACCTTGCATTTTTACCTTTTGCAGCCAGTCTACATCGTTCGATGTTGCCTTGTAATATGGGGATTTTTCAATCAGATTGTCCAGTTCTTCTTGTGTATAATGCTCTTGTATTTGGTATCCGTTTTTTTGCATCCATGTAAGGAATTTATGATGGAAAACAACGTATTCTTCAAAAGCGTCTCCCATTTCATCTACAAAATCTACATGCGTTTGTGCGTCATTCGGGTTGACTTTTCGACGGCGTTTATATACCGGCATGAATACAGGTTCTATACCGGATGTTGTTTGAGTCATTAAACTTGTTGTTCCTGTCGGAGCGATAGTAAGGCATGCGATATTACGTCGTCCGTATTGTACCATTTTTTTGTAAAGGTCAGGATCTGCTTCACGCAAACGGTTGATAAACGGATTGTTTTCTTCTCTTTTGGCATCGTAAATTTCGAATGCTCCGCGTTCTTTCGCCATTTCTATTGAAGATGCATATGCGGCGAGGGCAAGCGTACGATGTACTTTTTCCGAAAAATCCGTAGCTTGTTCTGTTCCGTATTGCAGACCGAGCGCCGCTAACATATCGCCTTCGGCTGTTGTGCCTACTCCTGTGCGGCGTCCTTTTAATGTTTTTGTCCGTATTTTGTGCCAGAGATGTTTTTCTGTTTGTTTAACCTCTTCTGATTCGGGGTCAGATTGAATTTTTTCGAGAATCTTATCAATCTTTTCCATTTCTAAATCAATAATATCATCCATAATGCGTTGAGCTAAGGAGATATGTTGTTTGAAAAGTTCGAAGTTGAACGAGGCTTTTTCCGTGAAAGGATTTTCTACATAAGAATAAAGATTTACAGCTAATAATCGGCAACTGTCATAAGGACACAACGGAATTTCACCACAAGGATTTGTCGATACTGTGCGGAATCCTAAATCGGCATAACAATCGGGTACAGATTCACGAGTAATAGTATCCCAAAATAGAACGCCGGGTTCTGCTGATTTCCATGCGTTATGGACAATTTTTTGCCATAGTGCTTGTGCGTCTATTTCTTTTGTAGCAGTTGGATTGGCAGAATCAATAGGGTATTGTTGTTTATATGGTTGTCCGTTTGTTACGGCTTGCATAAATTCGTCATCTATTTTTACAGATACATTAGCTCCGGTAACTTTGCCTTCGCTCATTTTAGCGTCTATGAACGATTCCGAATCAGGATGTTTTATGGAAACGCTCAACATTAAAGCGCCGCGCCGTCCGTCTTGCGCAACTTCACGAGTAGAATTGGAATAACGTTCCATAAAAGGAACAAGTCCGGTGGATGTTAATGCCGAGTTTTTTACCGGCGACCCTTTGGGACGTATGTGAGAAAGGTCATGGCCGACACCTCCGCGTCTTTTCATCAGTTGCACCTGCTCTTCATCTACTTTTATAATAGCTCCGTAAGAGTCGGCAGAGCCGTCCATACCAATAACGAAACAGTTGGATAACGAGCCTATCTGAAAATTATTGCCTATTCCACTCATCGGACTGCCTTGCGGTACGATGTATTTGAAGTGGTCGAATAATTCCATTAATTTTTCTTCGCTCAACGGATTGGGGTATTTATTTTCTATCCGTGCTATTTCTTTGGCTAAACGTCGGTGCATATCGGTCGGATTTTTTTCGTATATATTTCCGAACGAATCTTTTAATGCATACTTGTTTACCCAAACTCTTGCAGCCAATTCGTCTCCTGCGAAATATTCCAAAGATGATTGGTATGCTTCATCGTAAGAATAATGTTTTGTTTCCACGTTGTTTTATTTTTTTCTTTAATTTGGTATTCTGGTTGATTTTAGGTTTTGGAAATCTGAAAAATTTGACTTTGCAATGTTAGATATTTTACATTGGTTGTGCAAATTAAAAAACAGAAAGTTATTAACAGATGATGAAGTTTTCTATTTCTTTGAATTAATATTCTGATAATTATTGCTTTATATATTTGTAAAAAAGAAAAAATTGCCCAAAAATAAAAATTCATGTATAGACTTAATTTTAGAATTGTTGTATTTAATGATGATTTTTAGGA
>JAFUKV010000002.1 GCA_017467745.1 Bacteroidaceae bacterium
CCCCCAAAAAAATCATCAAAACCATAAAACAACCCCCGCCAAAATCAAATAAAAAATCAATCCAAACGAAAACGCAAACCAAAACTACCCCCCTAAAAACAAAAATAACCCCTCAAAACCATGAAGGGTTATTCTATTTCCTATTATCAAAACACCAAACTAAAAAGGTAAATCATCATTAGCAGAGGATTCCCCACCAAATGGAGTCGAATCAGGAGCTGCCATAGGCGGTACTGGAACAGCATTATAAGGCGGAACAGCCATCGTTGCTACACCTTTTTCTATTTTCCAAGCTCTCACTTCGGTGTACCATCTTCCGTTAAACTCTCGGCTATCCAAATCAAAACTTACTGTTACTTCTTCTCCTTCAACAACCGGATATTGTTCTATTCGGTCTCCCCATAAATTAAAACACACTTTCTTGGGGTATTGTCCTTCGGTTTCTAATATATACTCTTGTTTTTTCCATTCTCCTCCTGCTTTTGTTTGACCACCTTGCAAAGGGAGAATCTGCACAATTTTTCCTTTTATTTCCATTTGTATTATAATTTAGCTATTCGCAATGCTGCAAAGATAAGAAAAGTATATTATATGAAGCTAAAAACCTAATTATTTTATAACAAAAAATCTTTCTAACTTACTATTTTAATTAAGTGTATAAATAATTTTGTATTCATATTATATTGTATTTGAGAAATCGAATTATATTTGCAAATAAATATTTTGGCATAAAAGGCCATTATAGAATGAACATTATATAATGTATTTTTGTATTGAATGAAAAAAGATATTTCTTTATTAAATGTTATTAAAACAGGGATTCAAGGGAAAAAAGGGAAAAAAATAATCACAGCAGATCTTACTGGTATAGAATCGGCATCGGCTGATTATTTTATTATTTGTGAAGGCAATTCGTCTACCCAAGTTAATGCAATTGCAGACAACATTTACGATTATGTTTTGGAAAATTTAGGTATCAAGCCTTTCGCTTTCGACGGATACCAAAACGCTCAATGGATTGTACTGGATTATGGAAACATTTGGGTACATGTTTTTCAACATGAATTTCGAGAATTTTATAACTTGGAAAAATTGTGGTATGATGCCAAGTTGTCAGAAACGCCCGATTTGGAATAGTTTTTGATTAACAGAAAAATAAACACTTTTCATTTTGAAAATTCAATAGATTATGGATAATAACTCAAACAATAACACTCCTCCGCAAGGACCTAATAATAAACGACCTAAGGTTTTTAAGTTCAATCTTTATTGGCTATATTCCATCATCACGTTTATGTTGATTGCAGTATATGTCATGAACGACAACGCCGTATCGAAAGAAGTCAGTTGGTCTGAATTTGAAAAAATAGCCAAAGAAGGAGGCATTAAAGAAATTACCGTATTTTCTAATAAAGAGATTGCAGAAGCGTCTATCGTAGATAGCGTAGCTCTTCAAGTTTTCCCGAAAGAGGATAAATTAGGGCGTAAAACCCGAATATATACAACGATACCGTCTTCCGATTCGTTTGCAGAATCTGTAAAAGATTGGCAAAAGTCTTATGGGTTTACCGCTCAGGTAAAGTACGAAAAAAGCAGCGATTTATGGGGACTCATCATTTCAATAGGTCCTTTTCTCTTATTAATCGTATTCTGGTTTTTCATTATGCGCAAAATGTCGGGCGGAGGTGGTTCCGGCAGCGGAGTATTTAACGTAGGCAAAGCCAAAGCTCAGCTTTTCGATAAAGAAGGAAATGTTCAGGTTACATTTAAAGATGTAGCTGGATTATCCGAAGCTAAACAAGAGGTAGAAGAAATTGTCGAGTTTTTAAAAAATCCGAATCGATACACCGAATTAGGAGGAAAGATACCCAAAGGCGCGTTGTTGGTAGGTCCTCCGGGTACCGGAAAAACGCTGCTGGCAAAAGCTGTTGCCGGAGAAGCGAATGTCCCTTTTTTTTCATTATCGGGTTCAGATTTTGTAGAAATGTTTGTAGGCGTTGGCGCTTCTCGCGTAAGAGACCTTTTTAGACAAGCCAAAGAAAAAGCGCCATGTATTGTATTTATTGACGAAATAGATGCCGTTGGCCGAGCACGCGGGAAAAACATCAATATGTCGAACGACGAAAGAGAAAACACTCTTAACCAATTGCTAACAGAGATGGACGGCTTTGGTTCCAATAGCGGTGTTATTATTTTGGCAGCGACCAACCGCGCTGATATTTTGGACAAGGCTTTACTTCGTGCCGGACGTTTCGACAGGCAGATATATGTAGAACTCCCCGATTTAAACGACCGTAAAGAGATATTTAAAGTACATCTACTGCATGTAAAGATTGACGACTCGGTAGATGTTGATTTATTAGCTCGACAAACTCCGGGATTTTCTGGCGCAGATATCGCCAACGTTTGTAACGAAGCGGCTCTTATAGCTGCCCGGAAATCGAAAAAGACCGTTCAAAAACAAGATTTCATGGATGCGGTAGACCGAATTGTAGGCGGATTGGAAAAACGGACAAAACTAACAACTGCCGATGAAAAACGGTCTATTGCTATACACGAATCCGGACACGCTTCTTTAAGTTGGTTCCTCGAACATGCCAACCCTCTGGTAAAAGTTACTATCGTACCTCGTGGCAAAGCATTGGGTGCAGCATGGTATCTTCCGGAAGAACGGCAAATTACTACCAAAGAACAAATGCTCGATGAAATGTGCGCGACATTAGGTGGACGTGCGGCAGAAGAAGTATTTATAGGTAAAATATCTACCGGAGCTGCAAATGATTTGGAACGCGTTACAAAACAAGCATACGCTATGGTAGTTTACTTCGGCATGAGCGAGAAACTCCCGAACATATCATATTATGATTCTACCGGACAAGATTATGGATTTACAAAACCATATAGTGAAGAAACAGCTAAAAGTATAGACAAAGAAGTAGCAGCCATTATCGAACAACAATATGAAAGGGCCAAAGCCATTTTGCGTGAAAAAGCGGAAGGCCACGCTAAACTTACGCAAGTTTTATTAGAACGAGAAGTTATTTATACGGAAGATCTCGAAAATATTTTCGGGAAACGTCCATGGGCATCCAGAACGGAAGAAATTCTCGAATCGAATAAAGAACAAGAAGAAAAAACTGATGTTGTTACTCCTTCTACCGAACTTCCAAAAGATTCTGAAAAAGGATCTAATAAAGCAGAAATTTCCGCCCAAGAGGATGCCGATAGAACAAATAATAAAGAACCGGATAATCTGGAAGAAAATCAAAACTCATAAATCTGAGCACCACTCTAATTCAATTAATAAGAAAAAAAGAACTATGGAAAAAGAAAAACACAATGACAAACGTTTTTTCAAACGCAAACTCAGAATGGGGATGATAGGCGGAGGAAATGACGCCTTTATCGGAGCCATACATCGTCATGCAGCATTTATAGACAACCAAATAGAATTGGTATGCGGTTGTTTCAGCGTAGATCCGGAAATCTCATTAGAATCAGGACGATCGTATTATCTTCCAGACTCACGTATATACGCTACATATCAAGAAATGATAGAAAAGGAGGCTCTTCTTCCCGAAGAAGAACGAATGGATTTTGTAACAATCGTTACTCCGAATTTTCTACATTATGCCCCTGCTATAATGGCTCTCGAAAACGGTTTTCACGTTGTTTTAGATAAACCCATTACTTTCTCACTGGAAGAAGCAAAGTCGTTAAAAAGAAAAGTGGAAGAGACCGGACTAATATTAGCCCTTACTCATGTATATTCGGCTTATCCCGCAGTCAAAGAAATGAAACAACGAATCAAAGAAGGGCAAGTAGGGAAAATAAGAAAAATTTTAGTTGAATACCCGCAAGGATGGTTATCTACACGGATGGAACTGCAAAAAGGCAGTAACGCAGGTTGGAGAACCGATCCTAAACGTTCAGGGACGGCTGGTAGTATAGGCGATATAGGGACACATGCTATGCAACTGACCGAATATGTTTCGGGACTACAATGCACAGAAGTATGCGCTGATTTGAATACTTTCTGTAAAGGTCGTATGCTCGATGATGACGGAGCAGCTTTTTTACGTTTCAATAACGGTGCAAAAGGCGTATTAATAGCTACTCAAATCGCCGCTGGAGAACCAAACGGGCTAAAACTTCGCATTTATGGGGATAAATGCGGTCTGGAATGGTATCAAATGAATCCGAACATTCTCCGTCTGAAATGGCAAGAAAAACCTGAAGAAATTATACGCACCGGCAGTCCATATATGGGAGAATACGCAAAACATAACACTCGGATTTCTGCTGGACATCCCGAAGGATTTATTGAGGCATTCGCTAATATTTACCGTAATTTCGCATTTACCGTTCAGGCTCATATTGCAGGCATTGAACCGAATCCGGAATGGTTGGATTTTCCGAACGTAAATGACGGAATACGCGGAATGCAATTTATTGAAACAATGGTAAAATCAGGATACGATAACGAAACAAAATGGACAAAATGGGTGGAATAGCAATATTCCCCTTCATTTAATTTTTTAAAGAGAGATAAAATACAAATGTTTAACGCATGGTTTTATCTCTTTTTTTATTGCAAATTTTCATAACCCGATTTTTTTAAGTACGTTTGCTCTGAATTTCAATAAAAACACACATTATCAACCTTTATAACAATATTGTTTTGAAAAAATTAATAACACGTGCCATTACCGGTATTTTCTTCATTGCCCTGATTTTAGGAGCAATTTTTTACAAAGCGTACAGTTTCATGGCTTTATTTTCTCTCATTACATTTCTTTCTTTATTTGAATTTTATCAATTAATACGAGGAAAAGAACGAATCATTCTAAACATATTCGATTCATTAGGCGGAACGCTTTTATTTATCGTATTATTCAGTTCTATGGGAGGAAATCTATTCAACTCGCCGGCAAAAGCATTCTCTTTTTACTTCGTTTACATTCTGATTCTTTTCATCTCACGCATTTACGGCAAAAGGGAGGTAATCAAAGAATGGGGATATTCTATTTTAGGACAAGCGTATATCGCCTTGCCGTTAGGTCTATTAAATGCAATTGCATTTCAACCGGATTTTATGGGAACGCCAATATATTCGCCCGTAATGCTTTTGGCGTTTTTTATATTCATTTGGGCAAACGATACCGGTGCATATTTAGTAGGAATTTGTATCGGAAAGCACAAACTATTTCCTCGAGTTTCTCCTAAAAAATCATGGGAAGGTTTTTGGGGAGGCGTCGTCTTTTCTCTTATTGCAGCATTTTTACTCGGACATTTTTATTCTAAAATATTCAGTTATACCGAGTGGATGGGATTTGCCCTCACAACGTCCATTTTCGCCACATGGGGGGATCTTTGCGAATCTATTATCAAACGACAACTCGACATCAAAGATTCCGGCGAAATATTTCCCGGACACGGCGGAATGCTCGATCGTTTTGACAGCACATTTATCGCTGCACCGGCAGTTATGATATACCTTGTGTTTATCTTTTAAGTTATATAATTTTCAACGTAAAGGGCTGTCTTGTTTTTTAAGACAGCCCTTTACGTTGAAATATAAATTACCCGACATTATAATCGACCCAGAAAAAACACATGAAACAGACACATTTATTCATTCAATACATCTTTGAATTTTCATATGAAACAAAAAAATGTTATTCAGATACATCGTTATAAATCTCCTTGCGGAGACTTGATACTCGGTTCATTTGGGAACAAACTTTGTCTCTGCGATTGGACAATAGAAAAACACCGCAGCCTTATAGATAATAGATTAAGACGATTTTTCCAAGCCGACTACGAAGAAATGACGTCCGAAATTATTGAAGAAGCCGAAAAACAATTGAGCGAGTATTTTAATCGAGAACGAACTCAATTCAATATCCCATTACTTTTTATAGGTACCGATTTTCAAAAAAACGTATGGAACAAACTATTGGAAATACCCTATGGGAAAACCGCTTCTTATAAAGAGTTAGCCAAGCAATTGGGAATGGAAAAAGCTGTTCGTGCGGTGGCAAATGCGAATGGAGCAAACGCCATATCCATTTTTGTACCCTGTCATAGAATTATCGGCAGCAATAATTCACTTACAGGATACGGCGGCGGACTTACGGCCAAACAATTCTTATTAGACTTGGAATTAAACAACAAACTCCTATTATAGACAAAAAATATCTGAAACAATCACGCT
Organism: Bacteroidaceae bacterium; assembly: GCA_017467745.1. Taxonomy (GTDB): domain Bacteria; phylum Bacteroidota; class Bacteroidia; order Bacteroidales; family CHK158-818; genus Gallibacteroides. Next base: position 6,218 of record JAFUKV010000002.1, read on the forward strand.
ACTAAAAAGACAATTGCCACACAAATAAATAGACCACTACAATTGGAGGGACGTAACCACGTCCATTTCTGAAAGTCCCGGTAAAATAGCCGGGACTTTTTTATCAGCCAAATAAAATTGAAGGGAAATTACAACCAACCTTAAAGCTCTGCAACCGCCTTGCGTATGTTTTCGAGAACAGCGGCAAGTTCGTTGTTTTGCCGTGCGGTCTGCATATTGTATACAGACTGCATATTTATCCAGATATAGGCAGGTATATCCGTTGCCGCCTCAATCTTCAATGCGTATTCCGTAGTGATAGGACGTTTGCCGTTTATCACCTCGTTAAGTACGGAATAAGACACTCCGATAACAGTTGCAAATTTTTTTTGCGACATACGACGAGCGTCTAACTCATCTTTCAGTATTTCTCCCGGATGTATCGGCGTAGAAGAATGCAACTCATACGGTGCGTAATTCTTTTTCGTTTCCATATCCCCAATATTTGTAACAGTGAAAAACCTTTACTGTCGACATAGACTTAAATTTGCATAGAATTTGCATCCAAGCATATTTTTATGTTCATTGTATTATGGCTTAAAATTTAACACGTTTTTGACGTGCTAAAATGTACCCAAATGTAGTAATTTGTAGGTCATAATCAAACAAAGGCATAAAAAAGGCGACTACAATACCTGTAATCGCCTGAAATTCAATTAGTGATCAGGTTGGGATTCGAACCCAAGACCCACAGCTTAGAAGGCTGTTGCTCTATCCAGCTGAGCTACCCGACCATCCTTTTTATTGCGTTGCAAAGGTAGTTTCTTTTATTCAAAAATACAAATCTTTATTCCTATTATTTCAAAATCTATTAGAACGGATAACCTACGGCAAAATGTAGTGTTGCGTCTTGACGTAGATTCTGATTGGCAATAACCCAACGTTTCGAGCCAAACAGCGAAGGATCATACGCCTTTATCCCCAAATCGAAACGCAAAATAAAATAATTGAAATCGAGCCGAGCCCCTAATCCATACGCCATAGCCAACTCTTTATAAAAAGATTTTAGCTTAAACACTCCCCCCGGTTGTTGAGGATAGCTGCGAATAGTCCAAATATTACCGGCATCGATAAAAGCGGCCAGTTCCAATTTCCAGATAATTTTAGAACGATATTCGGCATTCAGATCAAACCGAATATCTCCGCATTGATTCATAAAATCGGTCAACGCATTTTCACCCCGATAAGTTCCGGGACCTAACGTTCGTACCGACCACCCCCTAACGCTGTTTGCTCCACCTGAAAAATAACGTTTCTCAAACGGCAATATTTCAGAATTTCCATACGGAACCGCAACTCCCGCCCCTACATGAAGAGCCAATGAGTTCTTCTCGGTAAACCTGAACGTATAAGAATAGTCCATATCCGCTTTGGCATACTGAGCATACCGAATACCCAGAAAAGAATAATCCATATCCGCTCCTCGCTTCTGTCCCGTCAATTTAGACAATCCGTAAAGAAGATTTCCAGCAATCTCTCCTACCGCCCGCAAAGTATAAACATTATATATATTTTTCGCCGATGAATTTAGGTTTGTGCGATAAAAAGCATAAGTTGATCGCATAATAAAGTGATTTTCATAACTATAACGCAACAAAGGATTATCCGGATCTATACTCTCTATAAAACCGTCAATCGTTTTCGGAAGATATACATAACTGACATCAACCAAATCGAGTGTATGACGATATCTGCTTCTCCGCGTATTCCACTTATAACGCCATCCCGCCCCCGCAATTACGCGTGTATATTCGGGACGCCGCTGCAAATTTGCATTAATAGAAAATTCCGTAGTTGCCCGTAATCGCTTTTTAACAGAAGAATGAAGAAACGGAAATAAAAATTGAGGATAAGTTACCCCCGTTTCTGCGCTTAGTTCTGTATAGTTATCATTAATAATTCCCCCGAAATTTCCCGACAACGACTCGTAAGCCATACGAAATTTGGTAGACCACGTCTCCGAACCTTTAAAAATATTACGATGTTGATGCGTTAAACCGACTGCAAATCCAAAATCCCCTGCCGAGTTAGTTCCTTCCAAATCAACCGATATGGTCTGAGGCTTTCCTTCGGTAAGAAGAATATAACAATTCAACATTTCTTCACCTTCTACGTTTACGGGGGCAAAACGTATATTTACATATTTCAAAATACGCAAACGGCTAAATGCGCTATACGTATTATCAACCATACGGTTTGAAAACAACTGTCCCGATTCTATATAGCAGTTGTTTACCAACGTGCTTTTTTTAATAAACCGGTTATCTCCATATAAAATTTTATAACCCTTGTAATCAACCGTGTCGCGTACCTCAAAACGTTTATCCGATTCGGTACTCATCGGGTCATAATTCGTAATAAAATACACCTGATTAATCCGATAGGTTTTATGTTTTTCATAAACCAATTGCCCGCCTGTTTCTACCGGAATAGGCATTAGATTAAGTTCCAGATTCACCTTATGCGATCGGGTAGTATCGGCCGTATAAGTTATATACTCCTTATTAAAGGCATAATACCCTCTATTACGCAACAAAGTCGATATTCGTTGACGTTCGTTTTCAAGGACGTTCCTGTCAAACAGAGCGCCGTTTTTCAACAGTAATGCTGCCGTATCTTGTAAAACAATACGGCGAATCGTATCGTTCGGAATATTATAACTAATGCCGTCTATATGATAAGGTTCTCCTGTAACGGCAGTGTATTTAACTATAATTTTTTTCTTCTTAGTTATCGTATCGACAGAAACGGACGCCCCCATATATCCCTTGTTTGAAAGCGCTTTCTGAATTTCTCGGCGAGATCTTTCGGTCATAGATTCGCTATATATAACAGGGGGATTACCGGCCTTGCGTAACCAACGATTATACCATTTAGTAGAATCCCGTCCGGACAAACCATATAGATGCAACGGAAAACGTACCAATCCGAAAGCCTTATGATTGGGTTCCTGACGAACATAAGCCTTCAACTCATTCGCCTTAACGTCCTTATTGTCAGTCTCGACAATAACTTTATCCAGCAAATATTCGTTCTCACCCACATACTTCGTCGCACTACACGCAAATAAAAACGGCAGCAACAACCAAAGTAGTTTAAACGAATATTTCATTTGTAAATCGATTTTCTATATATGCGGCTCGAACACGATTATTTATAAATACAATATCGGTTCTTAGCGCAAATATAGATGAAATCGCCCATTCCGACCAAAGAAAAACGAAATCAATAAACAAATTTCACATTATCCACCCACAGTTTACTATCCGGAGAGCCTATATACGCGCCTTTATCTCCCGCAGAAATACGCAAAATAATATGTGTAGGTTGCTCTCCGGCATCGCCCCACGCTTCTTCTTGGATAGGAACAATATCCCCTTTACTGTTACGGGTATATTTAGGGTCGTTTTCAGGAACAAGATACATATAAGGCTTATAAGCCGGATGCTTCGTTATATCACCATACAAAAAGGGGACTTTAAATTCATCTACCCAACCGTTACTTGCCTCTCCGAATTTATGATACGCCGTAGCTATCCGTTTGGCGTGTACACTTCCATCGGCTTCTTCCCAACGCTTTTGCAAATACACGCAAACTTCTGCTGAATCTCGCCCGTCAAGAGTCTGTATTTTGCTGAATCCTGTCGC
>JAFUKV010000303.1 GCA_017467745.1 Bacteroidaceae bacterium
GAATACCGATTTTAGAGCCAAATAAAATTCCTTGAAAAACCAAAGCAAACTTAAACATCCCTTATACCCTTAATAATAAATATTTTTTATTAAATACGGTAAGCATGGGAAACCCTCATTGTGTTATTTTTGTAGAAAAAGACAGCAAAGAGCTTGCTTATAAATACGGTTCAATAATCGAAAATGATAAACTATTCCCTGAAAAAACCAATGTTGAATTTGTTGAAATTTTATCAAAAGATGAAGTTATTATTAATGTTTGGGAAAGAGGATGCGGAATAACGTCTGCTTGTGGAACTGGAGCTTGCGCAACAGTTGTTGCAGGAATTTTAAACGGTTATTTGAATAATAGTATAAAAGTAAATTTACCCGGTGGTACATTAAAAATCGAATGGAACGGAAATTCTACTGACATAAAACATTCTGTTTTTATGACAGGCAGGGCGGATTATTCTTTCTTTGGAGAAACTGTTATTTAAAAAAATTATAAAATTTTTCCATAGCTTTGGTTGTATTTTCAATTGTATTAAAAGAGGTTAATCTGAACCAATTTTCGCCATTCTTTCCAAAACCGCCCCCTGGAGTTCCAACAATACCGATTTTAGTTAATAATAGATCAAAGAAATCCCAAGAATTCATATTATTTGGACATTTTAACCATATATAGGGTGAATTTTTACCGCCCGTATATTTGATATTCAATTTATCAAGAGTATCGCTTATAATTTTAGCGTTGCGCTTGTAATAATTTAGATTTTCTTGAATTTGTTTTTGCCCTTCATCTGTAAATACTGCAGCAGCAGCTTTTTGGATAATATATGGAACACCATTGAATTTTGTTGTTTGTCTGCGAAGCCACATTTTATTGAGATTCATATTGTTATAATTTAAATTATCGGGAACAATTGTATAACCGCATCTTGTGCCGGTAAAACCTGCTGTTTTAGATAGAGAACAAAATTCTATTGCACAAGCTTTAGCACCCTCAATTTCATAAATACTTCTTGGAAATTCATCCCCTGATATAAAACTTTCATAGGCAGAATCAAAAAGAATAATAGCATTGTTTGAAATTGCATAATCTACCCATTTTTTAAGTTGTTCTCTATTATATACAGCTCCTGTAGGATTATTGGGAGAACAAATATAGATTATATCGCATTTTATCGATTCATCAGGCAAAGGCAGAAAATTATTTTCTTCATTAGCATCTATATAAATTATTTTTCTTCCTGCCATAAGGTTTGTATCAACATAAACAGGATAAACAGGATCAGGAATTAAGCAGATATTATCTTTACTAAATAAATCCAATATATTTCCCAAATCACTTTTAGCGCCATCCGATATAAAGATTTCATTGAGCTTAAGTGTAATACTAAAATTTTTATAATAATTTTGAATTGAAATTTTTAAAAAATCATGACCTTGTTCGGGGCCATAACCTTTAAAAGTTTCTTTACAACTCATTTCATTAACCGCATTATGTAATTCTTCAATTACGGCAGGACAAAGGGGCAAAGTAACATCTCCAATACCTAATTTTATTATTTCCATATTCGGTTTTTTTGAAGAAAAATCACTAACTTTCTTAGCAATAGTTGAAAAAAGATAACTCTCGTTTAAATTTTTATAGTTTTCATTAATGTTCATATTTACCTCGCTTAAATTTAACTTAATTTGTGCAGAATAAGTTCGTTTAAGTTTGGTTTTATTTTAATTATAGCATCAACATTTAAAATATAATATATAGTTGTACCTTTATTAACAAATATAAAAATTACATTCTATCTATATACCAATTTGATATAAAGTGGTTTTCTTGTTTGACGGCATTAAACGGGCATGCTGACGCTTTAGCTCTCTGCCGCCAAGCCGCAAAATTCCTAATAAGCTCAAAATAAAAATTAAACTTCAAAGAATTGTCATCTTTGAAGTTCCAAGAGTATTTATTTAGTTGCGTTTTGCGATAACTTTCAAACGCATCCTGAATTTCTTTGGCAAACTTTTTTCTGAATTCAGAATACGGAATATCCAATATTTCTTTTGTTAATTTATTTTTCAAAATCATCGTCAAACCCTCTTATATTATCGAGTTCTATGTTATATCGTCTGCCGGTTTTATCCACACAGGTTGCAAAATCTACTGTTTTATCGGCAAATTTGTTTTCCCATAAGCAAATCAACAAGCCTATTTCTTGTGTTCTTAAGTTCAAAATCTTTGTTCCGTATAACTTGTAATCTTTTTCAATCATAATTTATCCTTTTGTTATTGTAATATTTGCGTATATCTCATCCGGCTTGTCGGGGTCAATCAAAAAATCTTTATCAAATACATATCTTTCACCATCCGGTGCGACGTAGCCAACAACATTGTGTTCGCCGAAACACAGAACCGTAAATTCTTCGCTATCTTTTTCAAACCAACCTTTTAGCTTTTTCAATCTATATTTTTTACCGATTTCAATCATAGTATTTCCCTTTCAAGCTACACAATTCATCACTCTTTAAGCGATAAACATCAAGTGTATGCGTCTAAAATCGTATCATTTGGACATAATAATTTTGAACGCTATTTAAACGGCTTTTAAACACCTTTTAAACAGCATTTAAATTTCAACATCTTTTTCGTGGTCTATAAAAAATGCATTCAAAACATCAGCATCATTGCGTAGGTGTTTAACTACCGGCGCAAGATTATAGCATTCTTCAATCTCCGGTTGATTAGCAACAAAATAATCAATGACAACTACTGTGTTATAAATATTTTCCGACCACTTGCTTAATTGCTTAAACTCTTTTGGAGTAATATTCAATCCGACTTTTTCCATACGACCTCCTTTATCGTGTCGTATACATCGCTTAAAGTCAGAATTAAATCAAGTCAAATTTATGCTTTTTTCTCTTTTAACCACATAGTTAAACAATCTAAAATACGTTGTGTAATATCTACAATACACGAAATCGAATCGACCAATTGTTCTTTTTCCATTTGTATTTTGCCATCTTTATGCAAACCTATTCTGACTTTTATA
>JAFUKV010000304.1 GCA_017467745.1 Bacteroidaceae bacterium
AAACCTGCAATGAGTATGACAATGTCTAAAAGCATAAACTTCGTTTTATAAAAAATAAAGAACGGAGGAGGATGTTGTGTCCTTCTCCGTATCTATTGAAAATAATATTCTATTTTTAGAGGTATCCTCGTATAATACCGCGTTGAGAATTTCGCACGAACAGGATGATTTCATCCCGTTCTTTTGTTGCCGGCAGTTCGGCTTCGATACGTTCTATCGCGTCGGAGTTATTTAGTCCTGACAAATAGAGATAACGGTATATTTCTTGAATGTCCCGGATGGTTTCGTTTGAGAAGTTTCGTCGACGCAACCCGATAGAATTGATACCTGCATAAGAGATGGGATAACGGGCTGCTTTTACGTAAGGGGGAATATCTTTGTTGATAAGAGATCCGCCCTGTATCATAACATGAGATCCTACGTGGCAGAATTGATGTACTAACACTCCGCCGCTGATAATGGCATAGTCGTCAACTTGTACTTCTCCGGCAATCTGCGTAGCGTTGGATATAATTACGTTGTTACCTACAACGCAATCGTGAGCGACATGGCAATAGGCCATAATCAAACAATTGTGTCCTACTACGGTTTTTCCTTTCGACGCAGTCCCTCTATTGATAGTAACACATTCTCGAATAGGAGTATTGTCTCCTATTTCAGCGGTTGTTTCTTCTCCCCGAAATTTCAAATCTTGGGGTATTCCGGCTATTACGGCTCCCGGAAAAATATTGCAATTTTTCCCGATACGGGCTCCTTCTAATATCGTAGCGTTTGAACCGATGCGGGTTCCCTCGCCGATAACTACGTTTTTATCTATTGTAACGAACGGCTCTATAACAACATTCGGTGCTATTTTCGCCTCAGGGTGTACGTAAGCTAATGGCTGTTTCATTTCTTGTGGAAAATGGTTATTATTTATTCTTTATTATTTGAGCTAAAAATTCGGCCTCCGCTACTATTTTTTCTCCAACGAAAGCATATCCTTTCATATAAGCACATCCTCTTCTTAATTCTGTCATTAATGAGAGGTGAAATATCAAAGTATCTCCCGGTACAACTTTTTGGCGGAATTTTACGCTGTCTATTTTCATAAAATATGTAGAGTAACGATGTGCCTCTTCTACCGAGTTAAGCACAAGCAGACCGCCTGTTTGTGCCATCGCTTCTACTATCAGAACGCCCGGCATGACAGGTTCTTCGGGAAAATGTCCTTGAAAAAACGGTTCGTTTACGGTAACGTTTTTTACCCCTACGATATGCGATGTACCTATTTCTATGATCTTGTCTACCATTAAGAACGGAAACCGGTGCGGCAATAACTGGCGGATGCGGTTTACATCCATGATAGATTCTTTACTCATATCGTAAACAGGCGCTTGTATCTCTATCCGTTTTATTTCTTTCCGTAATTGACGGGCTAACATATTATTGATTTTGTGTCCCGGACGGGTTGCGATAATACGGCCTTTTATCCGTTTCCCTATTAACGCTATGTCTCCTAATATGTCTAATAGTTTATGTCGAGCCGGTTCGTTATCGAAAACAAGCGGTTTATGGTTGATATACCCGAGATTTTCTATTGATTGATGAGGCGTGTTCATCAAGTCGGCCAATCGGTCTAATTCTTCTTGCGATGTTTTTTGATCGTATATAACAATGGCGTTATCTAAATCACCGCCTTTTATTAAATTATTTTTTACCAACGGCTCTATTTCGCGAACGAAAACGAACGTCCTGCAACCGGATATTTCAGTTGTAAAATCGTCTATGTTGTCTAAACAAGCGTATTGGTTTGAAAGTACAGGCGAATTGAACGCTATCAATACGTTTACGCTGAAATGATCATCGGGCAATATCAGTATGGATGCTCCGCTCTCTTCGTCTTTAACTTCTATTTTTTCTTTAATTATAAAGTACTCTCTTTCTGCTTTTTGTTCTTCTATGCCGACTTTATCTATTCCTTCTATGTAATATTTGGCGCTACCATCCAAAATAGGGAATTCCGGAGCATTGACCTGAATCAGGCAATTATCTATGCCGGCTCCGTACAAAGCAGCCATAGCGTGTTCTATGGTACTGATTTGGGCATCTTTCTTTCCTACTACGGTCCCTCTTTGCGTGTCGATAACGTTATCTGCCACAGCATCGATTATGGGTTGTCCTTCTAAATCGGTGCGTTGTATTTTGTATCCGTAGTTTTCTTCTGCGGGCAAAAAAGAGACAGTTATGTCTAATCCCGTATGTAATCCTTTACCGGTAAGAGTAAAACTACTCTTTAATGTCTTTTGCTTTATCATATGTAGATTTTTTATGATATTAAATACATTGATTTTATTCTTCCAGTTTTTGTTTCAGAAGTTTTACTTCTTGTTGAAGTTCTTCCACTAATTTCAGCATATTGGGCAAACGCTTTATCATTCCGGCCGTGCGGAAGGCTTCTTTTTTAGGCTGTGCCGGTGAACCGAATATTGTTTGTCCGTTATCAATATCTTTTGTAACGCCTGATTGCGCTCCGATGTTGACATGATTACCTATGTTGATATGCCCCGCTAATCCAACTTGTCCGCCAAACATGCAGTTGTCGCCTACTTTTGTCGAACCGGCTATTCCGCATTGTGCCGCCATAACCGTATTATTGCCTATTTCTACGTTGTGGGCTACTTGTATTAGGTTGTCTAACTTAACGCCTTTACGTATGTAGGTAGATCCCATTGTTGCGCGGTCTATTGTCGTATTCGCTCCTATTTCGACGTAATCTTCTACTACAACGTTTCCTATTTGCGCTATTTTTACATACGAATCGCCCATAGGAGCAAATCCGAAACCGTCAGCGCCTATCACAACTCCGGAGTGTATAGTGCAATTATTTCCTATAACACAGTCTCGGTAAATTTTAGCACCCGGATATATAGTTGTATCATTACCGATTTTTACGTTTTCACCAAGGTATACCTGAGGATATATTTTTACGTTCTCGCCTATCTCTACGTTTTCACCTATATAAGAGTAAGCTCCTATATATACGGAAGAGGGCAATGATACGGAAGATGCTATGAAAGAGTTAGGGTCTATACCGCTTTTAGGTTGTCGTGCAGCTTCAACCATATTGAGCAGCATAGCCATAGAAGTGTATGCGTCATTGACGCGGATAAGTGTGGCTTGTACCGGATGTTCCGGTTCGAAACTTTTATTTATTAAAACGATACTTGATTTCGTTTCATATAAATAGTGTATATATTTGGAATTGGCGAGGAAACTGAGCGTTCCCGGTACACCTTCTTCTATCTTGGATAAATTGTTGACTTTGGCGTCAGGGTTGCCGATAATTTCTCCTTGTAAAAAATCGGCTATTTGCTGAGCTGTAAATTCCATTTATATTTAAAATCTTAATTTCTAAATCCCACACTAAAAAAATACCCTCTTGCATTTTGTTTATAAAAATACAAGCGGTTTATGCAAGGTAACAGTAAAAATGAAATAGTTGTTACAACTATATTTTCCATTTGCAAATTACGCTCTTTTTTTTGAATTAAAGCATAAAGAATTCGATTTTTATTCGTTGTAATGTGAGTATATTTTTTGTGAGAAGAAAAAGTGTTATGTAATTAATTGATTTTCATGTATGTATTATAATGTAGGATTCGAATGTGTATAGTTGTTTTTTTATCTGAAAATTTTGTTTTTATTATAATTTCAGAAAAGTTGAAGAATCAATCAAAAAAAGTTGCTCGAATATTGTGTACAAATGCGAAAAATATTAATTTTGCGTCAGTTTTGATTTGCCGCAATAGCTCAGTTGGTAGAGCATTTCATTCGTAACGAAAAGGTCGAGGGTTCGAGTCCCTCTCGCGGCTCTTGGTGATGGGCATCGGGCAATTTTGATGAAATTGTGAGATGCTTTTTTTATTTAATCAGATATAATCGTATTATTATGAAGGGGAAAATTTTAGTCACCGGAGGTACGGGCTATATAGGTTCGCATACGGTTGTCGAGTTGCAAAATGCCGAATATGAAGTAGTGGTTATTGATAACCTTTCTAATTCTAATATCGGGGTGTTGGATGGTATAGAGCGCATTACCGGAATTCGTCCGGCTTTTAAGCAAATAGATGTTTGCGATAAAGAGGCGTTGGAACAACTTTTTCAAGAATATCCCGGTATAAAAGGTATCATCAATTTTGCAGCCAGCAAAGCTGTGGGTGAATCGGTTAAAGAACCTTTAAAATATTATCGGAATAATTTGGTATCAGTTATTAATCTGCTCGAATTGATGCCTAAGTATAATATTGAGGGGTTTGTTTTTTCTTCTTCATGTACGGTTTACGGGCAGCCGGATGCGGAGTATTTGCCTGTAACGGAGTCTGCTCCACGTAAAAAAGCGCTCTCTCCTTATGGTAATACAAAAACAATATGCGAAGATATTATTTGCGATACAATTCATTCTGGTGCTCCGTTTAAAAGTATAATTTTGCGTTATTTCAATCCGATAGGGGCGCATCCGACAGCTGAAATAGGCGAATTGCCTAATGGCGTGCCTCAAAATCTACTTCCGTTTGTAACGCAAACAGCCATAGGAATACGGGAAAAATTAAGCGTTTTTGGTGATGATTATAATACTCCTGACGGTTCTTGTATTCGCGATTATATAAATGTGGTAGATTTAGCCAAAGCGCATGTAATAGCTGTTGATAGAATGATTTCCGGTAAGAGCCTTGATAATGTGGAAATCTTTAATTTAGGTACCGGTAGAGGACTGTCTGTGTTGGAGCTGATTCGGACTTTTGAGAAAGTAACCGGTGTAAAACTGAATTACCAGATTGTAGGACGTCGTGAAGGAGATATCGAGAAAGTATGGGCTAATCCGGAAAAAGCGAATAACGTGTTGGGCTGGACGGCAAAGGAAACCGTAGAAGATACATTGATGTCGGCATGGCGTTGGCAGTTGAAACTGCGTGAACGCGGTCTTTGCTAAGATTTGATAAGTTATTACGAAAAAGCGGATTGATTTCATCAATCCGCTTTTTTATTGTTTTAATCGGTTTTTTGGAGAGCACTACACGTTGTCTTTATTATATGTCTATTTTACTATGTCTGCACTTATTTTTACGATCTTCTCTGTGCTTTTGGTAGGATTTTTACGTATAGCGTCAATTGTTTCTATGAACTGCAACTGCTATTTTTTTCAATGTTAGGAGTCTAATAAGTTTTTACTTGTTTGGTCTATGTAGTTTCTATGTGTAGGGAGAATAAAAGAAGAGTAGAATTTTATTTATAATCAGTTGTTATTTAGATTAAAAAAGGAGAGAATATACATTCTCTCCTTTCTAGTTATAAATCAGATAATTTGTTTTTTGCGAAAGAATTATTTCGGCATCTCGGGCAAACTCCAACCATCACGATAGTTGTGTTTGATCAATTCAGCAGCAAATGCTTTTGCATTGAACGGTTCGCTCCATTTTGTGTCGAATTTGGGGTCGCCATTCACAACATGGAAGTCGTCAGAAATCATAACTTTAATTTCGTCATTATCTTTGATGTTGGTGAATTGCATATTTTGACCGTCCCATAATAATTCACGGTTCAGGTTTTGCAAACGAGTAGCCAATACCCCCATAACAACCATTTCATTGAAAGGACCTGCTTCACTGAAATCAGAAGTTGTTTTTACGCGATTAGCAGCACTTTCTTTACAAGCTCTGATCCAGTCTTGTTCGTGCGATACTTTAACTTCGCGTTGAGTTTTGGGAGAGTTGGGTTTTCTGCCTGAAAGCAACCACGGGTTAACACCGTAGCAACCGCAAATCAAGATGTCTTTGGTTCCGTAGAAAATTACGCCACCTCCTGAATCGTTGGGGTTTTTACCAACCGGCCATCCTGCGGGAAGTTCGGGTTTGATACCACCGTCATACCACCATACTTCAACTTCGGGCATAGCCACTTTCGGCATATTGTCGCGAGCGGGGAATACCAACTTAACTTTTTGAGCAGAAGGTGCGCAGTCTGCCAACAATTTAGTTGAGCTTGCTTGTACGCGAGTAGGATATCCTAATTTAAGGCCTTTGAATACGGGATGCAAAATGTGGCAAGCCATATCGCCGAGAGCTCCTGTACCGAAGTCCCACCATCCACGCCAGTTCCACGGGTGATAAATGGGGTTGTAATCGCGTTGTTTAGCCGGGCCTAAGAACAATTCCCAATCTAATTCTTTCGGAACTTTTACTTTTCCTTCGGGTTTGTTCAAGCCTTGCGGCCAAATAGGACGGTCTGTAAACGCTTCTACTTTCGTTACTTCACCAATTTCTCCGTTCCAAATCCAGTCGCAAACTTGGCGAACGCCAGATCCGGATGCACCTTGGTTACCCATTTGAGTGGCAACTTTGTATTTGTCGGCTAATTTAGTTAATAAACGAGATTCATAAACTGTGTGCGTTAACGGCTTTTGGCAATAAACATGTTTACCCATTGTAATGGCTTGCGCAGTAATGATAGCGTGTGTGTGGTCGGCTGTTGCAACCAATACACCATCAATAGAGTCACCCATTTCGTCGAACATAACACGGTAATCTTTGTATTTCTTTGCTTCCGGACAACGTGCGAATCCGCCTTTTGCAGCGTATTTCCAGTCAACGTCGCAAAGAGCTACGATGTTTTCTGACGTCATGTTACCAAGGTTAGCATTACCCATACCACCGATACCTACACCTGCGATATTCATTTTGTCCGTAGGTGCTGTGTGTCCCCAACTTTTACCTAATACGGTATTAGGCACAACCGTGAGTCCTAATGCAGCAACTGCACTTCTTTGAAGAAAACTTCTTCTTGAAATTTCACTCATGATAGTAATTTTTAAATTTAAAGTGTAATTATAAGCTTGTGATTACTTAATTCCTTTAACAAAAAAATAAAAAACATTCAACATCCTGCCATATGTGATGTTTATTACACAACAAATATGCAATAAATTTGTATAACATCAAAACATATTGCTGTTTTTTGAGATATTTTAATGATAACGAAGATGTGCACAGACCGTCTTCATTATTTCGTTCCGAAGTTACGCAGAAATAACGAAAATGTAAAATATTCGAGTAGAAAAATTATATGTTATTATATATAAGTGTCTTTGCTGAGAGTTTTACCATATACTTGTAACGATATTTTTTTTACTATCATAACAAATCCTCCAGTCAGTACAAGGTTAAGAACTAAGCTGAGAAGGGCGATAATTAGAATAGGACCTCCTAAATTATAACCTAAGGCGATGATAATGATGCCGGCTCCTACTTCGCCTCGTGTAAACATGCCGATAGATAGCGCTAATCGTTCTAAGATGTTTTTGTCGCGGTAAAAAAGCACAGGTATCATTTTTCCTATATTAGATAGTAATGTAACTATTATAACGTGCCATATTATAGTTCCCCATTCGAACATGGGTTGCGAGGCGGTAATGCTGGATGTTTCGGATATATTATGCAAATCTCCTACAAATAATGGTGTATTTATTCCTACTAAGAACATGAAAAAATAGGAAATAATATCGGAGATGAGTTCTGTTTCGGCAGGTGATGACGGATGTGTGAGGCGGCGAATGATTTGCGTAATATTATTTTTGTGTTGTTTTTGTTCTATGCGTGTGTCTTCATTCGGATGATGATGGGTAGTTTTCATTACTATACCCAGTATGAATGCGGGAAGTAGAACTTCTATATGGATTCCTCCATCGAAAAGTTTTTTCGATACGGAATAAATGGAAGAGCAGATAAATACCAATCCTATCGAATAGATGATTAGCATAGCGGCAGATTGGTTTAGTGTATAATATCCTAATTTTTTCCATCCGAAAATAAGTAATCCGGCAACAATAAAAACGATTATGAATAGTTGCCATTTTAGCCCGACCATAAAAAATTGTAATGGAATTAGTAATAATATGGTCCCTAAATCGTCAAAAATGGCGAGCACTTGTGTTTTTTGATAAACCCATACGTTTTTTAGTCCGGCTGCGGCCAGCATAGTGAATAATATACCGGCAGAAGTGGGGGCTGCGAAACAGCTCAACAAGAGATTTTCTTTCCAAGCATTCCAGTTACTCCATTCGGAGGAGGGTAACAAAAACATGAAATAAAAAGCTATTATTATCCATGGCGTAGCGGCAGCTAACATGGCTATGGCCGAATCTTTCACGTAGTTTTTCCATCTTTTTTTGTCGAGTTCGAATTCTCGTCCTACGTTAATCATGATGTAGGCAAGGCAAACGAACATAAGGTTATCTAACGAATGTTTTATCCCGGCGTAATTCGTTCCCAATAGTCCCGGTATGATTTGCGATAAAAAAAGACCGGTTAATAGAAAAACAGATAGCAAAATAATTTTTTTCATTAGCGGCTCGCTTCGAATGTTATCCTATATTATTAAATAGGAGAATCGCCGGTAACCTCTTTTTCATCGAGAGGCGCCGGTTGCTCTCTTGGAATAGATAACGTTTCGAGCAGCTTTTTGTTGAGTCGTCTTTTGCGATTTCTGTCGATGCGGTTTCTGATGCGATAAAATAAATCGGAGAAACGACCGAAATCACGTTTAAATATAACGCCCACACCTTGTGTTGTCAGGGAAGATTTTATGTAATAGTTTTTGTCGTTATAATGGTTATACGCTTTTAAGCGTAAATTCCCGCTTTTGCTAAGCAGGTATTCCAGATCGAAGTCGCCGATAAACTGGTTATTGCTCATCGGGTTGTCTCTGTATCCGAAATTTCCGTTAAAAATAAGCCTGTTGTTAAGCAATTGGCTGGATAATGCCAATTCAAATTCAACATCGGAAAAATCGCCTTTATCGCTTCGGATGTTTGTTCCGATGTTCCAATTATCGCTGATTTGGCTCAACAGGTTGTTTAATTGAGAGGAGAGGGTAGATGACGCGACGGATGCAAGTTCGTTGTTGCGGTTTTGTCCTACGTTCATATAGTCGGGGGTATAGAACTTGCCCAGAGCCAACAAATAAATGATTTGCCGGTTCATCATATCGTCCGTACTGATAATGTTTTTGACACGTCGTTCTATATCTTGGCTTAGCGAGGGTAATTGTATATCAAACGCCAGTTCCGGACGTTGCAAATCTCCATTGACAGAAAGAACGGTTTGTACCGGAACATTTGTTCGGGTTAATTCTTTATCGTCGGCAAAACTTTCATCTAAATCCCGGAGATTAGCGGTCACATTGTAAACGGCAGAGATACCTAAGTCTGCCGCCATAGGATCTCCTCTAAATGTAACGCTGCTTCCTGATTGGATAGAAAATTCGCGGGTAATGACATCTTGCAGGCTGAAATTATAATTTCCTTTCTCCAATGTATAGGTTCCGTATAATTTCAGGTCGGCGAATTTATCATATTCTAATCGCAAACTACCGGTTCCGTTGGCTTTAATCATATCGCCGGTATTCGGGTCCATTATCAGATACATGGTAGATTGAGGCGAGACGTCTACTTGTAAATTGATGTTCAATTCATTTTCTGTTTTTTTAGCCATTATGTTCGGCACGATTGTGTAAGAACTTTGCTGATTGTCTGTGCTGTCTTTTTTCTCGGCAAGAAGTTGCCGGCGGTTTACGAACGTAATGAATTGATAATCGGAAGCCGTTTCGTTGTCTGATAGAGCAAATGTAAATTTAGAGTTTTCGTTTGTGCTCATATTTACATCTATATTGGTTTTAGACATATCCCCCTGTATTGTACCTACGCCGGTTCCGTAAATGCGTCCGGAATAAATAGGGTTTTGCTGTTCGGTTATGTTGAACACCAATAGGTTACGAGCATTGTTGATTTGGATGTTGTAATCCATATTCTTGAAATGCTTGTGATTGAGCAAACCGGAAACTTGGGCTGTATGGTTTTCCGAATCGTTTAGTTGTATATTGTTGAAATAAATAGAAGTCGGCGTTAGATGTATGCTGTCTGATAACCAATATGCGGTATTGAGATATTCTATTCCAAACCTGAGATTTTGCAACCATGCGTCGCCTACTACATTTAATGCTTTGAATCTACCGAAAAAATGTATTTTTCCGTATGCGTTACCCTTAAAATCTTGCATGATACTCGATACGAACGGTTGCATGAAAGCAAGATTCAACTTATGGGCATCAAAATAAAGCGATAAAGAATCGCCCGTAGGAAAAATGTGCCCGTTGATTTGCGTATCCGGAACATCCTGTTGACTGATTTTTCCTTGCAGCAAGATACCGTTATTTTCTTTATCCCATTTGCTGAAAAGGCTTAAATCGCCCATAAGAGCGTCGTTATACGAAAAATTCTTTACTTCAAATTTTTCGGTAGACATAATCGGCATGTCCGAGAAATTCGACGCAATGAAATCTCCCGTAGCCCGTCCGCCGAAGGTAACATTCTTTTTATTGAGCGAACCGAAAATATAATCGAGATCTATATCGTTCAACTTTAATTTAATGGAGTCTTCTGCTGCTTTCGATGCAGTTCCGTTGATAGACAAGTATTGAGACTCTCTTCTTATTTCAAAATCTTTTATAGAAACTCTTCCTGAGTCTACGGCAATTTTTGCCGGGTTGAGGTTCCAAATCGTATCGTTGAAAATTAGTTTTGAAGGGTGCACGTCAATGTTCATGCTTAGAGGGTAGTCTCCTTTTCCCTCCGAAAAGTGCGTTGTTGTAGATATTCTTCCACTGAATGTAGCTGCAGCTATGTTGCTCCAATTGATTTGCGTATTTAAGCTGTCTGCTCTTGCGTCGGCGTTCAGTGAAAGCAATATGTATTGGTTTTTTTTGTTTAGGCCGTTAGTGTGCATTTGCATGCGGATGTGGTCGTCGATTTTTTCCACGACCAATTGCCCTGATTCAAACCGTGATTTTTTTATGAAAAATTCCGGCAATAAAGCATTCAATTTAAATTGTTTTTCTTTACTGTCGAAAAAGCCGTTTATGTTACCTTCTTGTCCAAAAGAAACCGGTAGTTCGAGAGCGGAAGATATTTGCGCGGTATTGTTGAATGAAAAATGAAATTGAAAATCGTTGTTCGCATTGATTTCTTCTTTTGTCGATTTTACAAGAGCGGGTATGCTGGAACTAAGTACTTCTATAAAAGACTTGTATAGTGCTTTAAATGAATATTCGCCGGTAATCTTTCCGTTCATAATATTCGATTTTATTTGGATAGATTGGGGTATATCCGAGTTTCGTGCGATGATAGAGAATTTATCCAAAAAAAAACGGTTATCTCCATTGATGAAGGTGGTACTGTCTAACGATAGTTCTCCTTCCGCAGTATCGAAAGAGTTTCCTACAAAATTGGCATTTATTCCGAAAGACAGCGATGAGTCGGCGTATTTTGGAGTCAGTTTCAGTTCATGTACTTTTATATTCTCGCCCCGAGCGGTGAATTTGAAAACCGGTATTTTATTTAGTAAATCTATGGTTCCGTACATCGACAGTTTCCCATTCGGGTCATCTATTTCTAATAATCCGTCATAAGCCGTATTGCTGTAATGCCCGTTTAGTCGGATGTTTTCGTAAGGATAACGTTTGAAGTGTATTTTCCCGATTTCTCCCTGTATTGTTCCGTTGGCCTTTCCGTTTTGGGGGTGATTACCGTCTACATGTAGGTTAAAACTGATTTTCCCGAATTGGTTTTTATTTTCAAACAGATTGCTTAAATCAAATAGTTCGGTAGCGATAGAACCTTTGTATGAAAAAACTTTTTTTGAGAAATTGTTGCTTAAAAGCAGGTCGGAATGAATGTTTCCTCTTGCGGTTCGTATTTTTCCATAGGCCACCAAGTTGTTGAAGAAACCGGATATATCGCCGTTGAAACGGATTGTTCCTAACTTTTCGATGAAAGGAAGGTTCTTTTTTGTAGGAGATAACGCGTTGATAATTGTATTTAGTCCTTCGGGAGAAGCGTATAAATCGGTAATACGCCCGAAGATATAGGCCTTTTTTGGGGTTGAAATGCCGTCTACATTACCTTCTGCTGTTAAAGAGACTCCGTCGGTATAACGTAAATGTAGGTGGTTCATTTGCAGGTGATTGATGCTCCCGTTTACATTTAGACGAATGTTGGCGGGTTTGTCGAATTTTTTTAAGACGGGGGCGAATGCCGATATATCGGATAACCTTAATTTCGCGTTGTCTATGTTTATATAAATGTATGCGCTGTCTGCCAAATGGTGAAGTGAGTCTACTCGGCTGTAATCAAAAAAGGTGCTATCTATCTTTAAATCGGAATTAGGCATTTCCAGATTAAAACTGTTTATCGCTATTCGGTCTGAGTCGGAGATAGCTTTGAAACTTAGCTTATTTAGTTTAAATCCGGAAGATTCGTCAAAGCTAAGCCGTTTTAAATAGATATTGGCCGAATCTTTTTTCAGAGCTTTTATAGAAAGCGTAGAAAGAAGATTAGTAATGCGGATATGGTTTTTATCGAATTTGTTTTCCGAATTGTTCGGTTCGGATAGGACATCGTATGACAGATTGCCTCGCCTAATCAAAATAGATTTGATTTTGAGGTCTATGTGTTTCTTTTCTTTATCTGGTTTTTCCGATCGAAACGCATCTGCGATAAATTGAAAATTCAACCTGTCTTCGGGTGTTTTGCGGTTGATACGTATATCGAAACCGAAAAATTGTATGGTGGTGAATACTAATTTGTGTTCGATTAAAGGTAATATCTTAAAACCTGCGGATAATTTGTCTGAATATAAAAGCGTGTCTCCTTGCTGATCTTTCAAGTATAGTTTGTGAAATGTTATCTTGTTGAAAGGTTGTATGGAAATGCGGTCTATATCGAGTTCGGTATGCAAAATATTTTTGAACTCGTGTACGCTTACATCTTTTATCTTTTGTTGTACGAATGGAATGTATAACAAAAGATATAATCCTGTATAAAGGCTAAGTGCCATTATTAAGATTATGGTAAAAAGCTGTTTAAGTACGTTGAATGTTTTTTTCATGTCCAAAATTGAGACAAATTTATAACATTTCGTAGAATATTTCTGCATATAATTCTATTTAATTGCCTAATTTCGCAGGGTATTAAGAATAAAAAATAAGATTTAATATAATTGACTGATTTAAAAATAAATATGGATATAACAATATTGGGCGTCGAATCGTCTTGCGATGATACATCGGCGGCTGTTATCCACAATGGAGTGATGTTATCTAACGTAATCGCTTCACAGGCTGTACACGAGGCATATGGCGGAGTTGTCCCTGAACTCGCTTCGCGGGCGCATCAGCAAAATATTGTGCCGGTTGTTTCAGAGGCTATTAAACGGGCGGGGATTGCAAAGACGGATTTGTCGGCTATCGCTTTTACGCGCGGGCCGGGGTTGATGGGCTCTTTATTAGTAGGAACTTCGTTTGCCAAAGGGCTTGCATCTTCGTTACAAATACCGATGGTAGATGTCAATCATTTGCAGGCGCATGTTCTGGCTCATTTTATAAAAGAGAACGATAACGATAAAAACCAACCCTCTTTTCCGTTCCTTTGTTTGTTGGTATCTGGCGGAAATTCTCAGATTATATTGGTAAAATCGTATAATGAGATGCAGGTTATCGGGCAGACCATAGACGATGCGGCCGGTGAGGCGTTTGATAAGTGTGCCAAAGTTATGGGATTGGGATATCCCGGTGGTCCGGTAGTGGATAGATTGGCCAAAGAGGGAGATCCGAAGTCTTTTAAATTAAGCCGTCCTCATATTGCTGGATATGATTATAGTTTTAGCGGGTTGAAAACATCATTTTTATACCTTCTGCGTGATGCTGTCGTAAAGGATGTCGATTTTGTAGAGAAGAGAAAAAATGACTTGTGCGCTTCGTTACAATATACAATTGTAGAAATATTGATGGATAAGCTGCGCAAAGCGGCAAAAGATTTAGGCATAAACGAAGTGGCGGTAGCGGGAGGTGTTTCTGCTAATTCGGCTGTTCGGAAAGCTTTTGAGGAACATGCCGAAAAATTCGGTTGGAAAATTCATTTGCCGAAGTTTTCGTTTACAACCGATAATGCGGCTATGGTGGCTATTACAGGTTATTATAAATATAAAGATAAGGATTTTTGTGATTTTAATGCCGCTCCTTTTGCGCGCGTAACGTTGTAATGGTATGTATAACGAGGTATTTTGGTTGATTATCGTATTTTTGTCTGTTGAGTTTTTGGTTAGCCAAGTGCTGGCTTGGTTGAATAGAAAAGCTGCTCTGTCAAAAATTCCTGAGGAGGTATCGGGGCTGTATGATGAGCGGGAATATATGCGTCAACAGAATTATTTTAAGGCGAACGATAAATTTGCATTTTATACTGATAGTTTTAATTTTTTATTGATTGTCGGGTTGTTGAGTTTCGGCGTATTTGGTTGGGTGTGCCGAATGTTATCGGATTATATAGAATCGGAAACGGTGGTTACGATGCTTTTTTTCGGAATATTATTCATTGCTAATGAAATAATTTCTTTGCCTTTTTCCATTTATTCTGTTTTTGTGATAGAAGAAAAATTCGGATTCAATAAAACCACACCGGCCACTTTCGTGTCAGACAAATTGAAAGGTTTACTTTTGGGCGTTGTGATAGGAGGAGGGCTATTGTTTCTGATAACAAGTCTTTACAGTTGGCTTCAATCGTCTTTTTGGTTGGCGGCTTTTGTTGTAGTAGCTGTATTTTCCGTTTTATTAAATATGTTTTATTCCACATGGATTGTTCCGTTGTTTAATAAACAAGAGCCTTTGCCGAAGGGTGAATTGCGCTCGGCTATCGAACAGTTTTGTGAGAAAGCCGGATTCAAATTGGATAATATTTATGTGATAGACGGTTCAAAACGCTCGTCGAAAGCGAATGCTTATTTTAGCGGATTAGGACGGAAAAAACGAATAGTGCTGTACGATACGTTGATAGATGAATTGTCTACGGACGAGATTGTTGTGGTACTGGCGCATGAGATAGGCCATTATAAGCATAAGCATACCAGACAAATGCTATTGTCTTCATTGTTGAATATGTTTGTTTTGTTCTATTTATATTCCTTATTGAGCGCATCGCCGTTACCATCGGAGGCCTTAGGCGGAGAGCGTGCGTTATTCCCGCTCTCGTTGGTGGCTTTTTCTATGTTGTATACGCCGGTCGGTATGTTGACGGGAGTTTTGTTAAACTATGTTTCCCGCAAGAATGAGTATCAGGCCGATTCGTTTGCCGTATCTTATGGTTACGGATTACCATTGATAGATGCGTTGAAGAAGATTTCGGCGAATGCCTTGTGTAATTTAACTCCGGCAAAAGAATTTGTATTTGTTTATTATTCGCATCCTACGTTGGTACAGCGGATAGATAATATAAAAAGACAGATAAAATGAATGTTGAGATTATTACCATTGGAGATGAGTTGCTGATAGGGCAGGTTGTCGATACAAATTCGGCTTGGATGGCAAAAGAGTTGAATGCCATAGGTGCTGAGGTATTGCATATTACTACCGTACGCGATAGAAAGGACGAGATGATTGAGGCTTTTAATGAGGCCTTTACTCGGGTAAATGTGGTATTGGTTACGGGTGGGCTCGGACCTACAAAAGACGATATAACCAAGCAGACGCTTTGCGACTATTTCGGTACTGAATTGGTATTCAGCCAAGAGGTGTACGCTCACCTCGAGAATCTGTTGCAACGGCGAGGATTACAAATGAACGAATCTAACAGGGCGCAAGCGTTGGTTCCGGAGTCTTGCACGGTTATTCAAAATGCGGTAGGAACAGCTCCTATTATGTGGTTTGAACACGATGGGCGGATTTTAGTATCGATGCCCGGTGTGCCATCGGAAATGAAACAGGTAATGACATCCGATATTATACCGCGTTTGTCGTCATTTAAACAAGATGCTGCTGTTATTGTGCACCATACGTGCTTGGTTCGTAATTTTGCGGAATCTGTTTTGTCGGAATTTCTGGATGATTTCGAACGAAATATGCCCGAAGATATAAAACTGGCCTATTTGCCTACTCCGGGATTGATTCGTTTACGACTGACGGCACGGGGAACGGATGAGGAAAAGACGAAGCGTAATCTGGATGGGCAGGTAAAGAAATTATGTGGGTTGTTAGGAAATAACATCCTTTGTAATGAAGATTTGTCTTTGACTCAAATAGTCGGAAAATTTTTGAAAGAAAGAGGGTGGATGCTTTCTACGGCTGAAAGTTGTACGGGAGGAAATATTGCGCATCAGATAACGAAAGTGCCCGGAAGTTCTGCATATTTTAAAGGGAGTGTGGTGGCTTATTCTAATGAGGTAAAGGAGAATGTGCTTGGGGTGAGCGCTGCCGATTTGACGGCTTTCGGTGCAGTTAGCGATCCGGTAGTTCGTCAGATGTGCGACGGTGTATGCCGATTGATGAATACCGAATGTTCCGTAGCTGTGTCGGGTATTGCCGGTCCTGATGGCGGAACGCCTGATAAACCGGTAGGTACAGTGTGGATTGCTGCGAAATGCGGTGATAAGATACAGACGCAATTATGTTCTTTTGCCAGTAGACGCGAGAATAATATAGCACGAGCTACGCAAGCAGCATTGTTATTGCTTGTTTCATTGTTTGTTGATTAAAAATAGTATTTAATTGTCGAAATATTTGGAGGGTAACGACAAAATCGTTTACTTTGCACTCTGTTTGTGAAAGCAGAAAAAATCAAATAAAAATATAGATAGCAATGTCGAAAATTTGTCAAATTACAGGAAAAACAGCTATGGTTGGCAACAATGTTTCGCACTCAAAAAGACGTACGAAAAGAAGATTTAATGTCAACTTATTTACAAAAAAGTTCTACTGGGTAGAGCAAGATTGTTGGATCAGCTTGAAAGTTTCAGCTGCCGGATTGCGTACGATCAATAAATTAGGATTGGATGCCGCATTGAAACAAGCTGCGAAAAAAGGTTATTTAAACGCGTAAATTGTAAGGAATTCAGAAGATGGCAAAGAAAGCTAAAGGTAATAGAGTACAAGTAAT
>JAFUKV010000305.1 GCA_017467745.1 Bacteroidaceae bacterium
GCTCCGAAACCATCCATAGTTTGGAATCTTTCTTGGGGATTGAGCCGGATAATCGGAGTGTTTTCAGGAGTTTTTCCGCTTTTTAGCGTTATTTTCTTGAATATTATCGATTGATCGGCCGTTGTTATATATAGATTTGCTTCTGATACGTCATGGCAGGATGTTGCAACGGTTACGGCCGCCATACAGAGCAGTGCAGAGCGTATAAGGTTTTTCATAGGGCGTTTATTGTTTTCGTTGGTATACTCGTACGTAATCTATTTCGAATGTATGGGGAAAGAGAGAGTCGTCTATACCTTTTTGTCCGCCCCAATTGCCTCCTATGGCGAGGTTGAGCAATAGATGAAACCGTTTGTCGTAAGGCCATACTTCGGAGCCTTTGCCTTCGTTTTTGAAAGTAAAATAGAGTTTCTTGTCAATATAGATACGATATTCGTTTTCGTCCCATTCAAGTGCGTATATATGAAATTTTTTGTGATTGTCTCGGCATGCGATACGAGCGTTTTTCTGTGTGCCGATGGCATGATTGTACTTTTTCGTGTGTGCGGAAGCTACTATGGTATCCGGATCGTAACCGACGTTTTCCATGATGTCTATTTCTCCGCTGTCAGGCCAACCTCCGTATTCCCAGTCGGTTGGCAACATCCAGATGGCTGGCCATGTACCGATGCCTGTGGGGAGTTTCGCTCGAATTTCAAATCGTCCGTATAGCCAGTCGCCTTTACCTTTGGTGGTTAGGCGGGCTGATGTATATTGCTTTCCGTTGTGGGATTCTTTTATGGCGACGATTTTGAGTGTGCCGTTGCTGACATATGCGTTTTTCTTCTCGGCTTTGGTGTACCATTGGGCTTCGCGGTTTCCCCAACCGTATGTATTACCGGAAGTGTCGTAGTTCCATTTCGCAGGGTCGGGCACTCCTTCGTAGTTAAATTCGTCAGCCCAAACTAATTGCCATTGTTTTCCTTTGGCTTGTAACGGCATAAAAAATATGCCGGACAGCAGTAAGATAACTGTGCTTTTTATTAATGTGTTGTGCATAGTGTGAAGATTTTAGATTTATTATTGATGATAATGTGTTATATAAGTTACTACAAATATATTTATTTTTTTGCAGGAAGGAAAGGTGTGTGATTTTTTGATATAAGAACAAGGCGAAATAGTTGTTCTCACATTCTTGGAAACGGAAAAAGAGACGGCTTTGAACAGGTTTGTTTGAGATATGCGACAATTTTTACAATTGTCGTTGGTTTGTTTGTTGAGAAAGAGGGGTAAATGGCGGGATAAAAAATAAGCCTCTAAATGCTTAGAGGCTTATTTTTTATATGAAGAGTAGAGGTTTTTAGTCTACGTTTAATGTAACACGTTTGAATGCTGTTGCAGTAAGATCTTTATTGATAGATTTGAGGTATTGTTGAATACTCATTTTTGCGTCTTTGATGAACGCTTGTTCTAACAACGTTGCTTCTTGATAGAATTTGTTCAAACGACCTTGTGCGATTTTGTCGAGCATTTCTTCTTTTTTGCCTTCTTCGCGAGCTTTGTCTTTTGCTATTTCAAATTCTTTTGCAACTACATCTGCGGGAATTTCTTCGCGTGTTACAGCCAAAGGAGCCATAGCTGCTACTTGCATCGCTACGTCTTTTGCGGCTTGGGCATCGATATTTTCTTGATTGAAACCTACGATGGTTGCCAATTTATTTCCCGGGTGGATATATGCTACTGTGCTGGGTGCAGAAATATATTCGTAATATCCGGCTTCCATTTTTTCACCGGTGATACCGATTCTGTCTACAATAAGTTGTTCAACGGTATTGCCATCTATTTTCATAGCTTTAAGTTCGTCCATGTTTGCCGGTTTATTTGCGATAGCGGCATCAAGTATCGATTTGGTTAAAGCGATGAAGTCTGCGTTTTTGGCAACAAAGTCCGTTTCGCATTTCAGAGCAAAGATTGCAGCGAAGTTGCCGTTTGCAACTGCTAAAACACATCCTTCGGATGCTTCGCGGTCAACACGTTTTGCGGCTACGGCCTGCCCTTTTTTGCGGATTATTTCTACTGCGGCGTCGAAGTCGTTGTTTGCTTCGGCAAGTGCATTTTTACAGTCCATCATACCGGCTCCGGTCATTTTACGAAGCTTGGTAATATCTGCCATTGAAACTGCCATATTCTTTATTCTCCTTAATTATTATGTAAGAAATGAAAAGTGAGTTTTATGAGGCTCACTTTTCATTTGATGTTTTATTTACTCTTCGCTGGTTTTAAACTTGTCGGCGATGTTAGCGTTCAAAGCCTCATCGTCTCCTTTTTGAGTTCTTTCTTTTTTAGCAGCGCGGGTCTTTTTTTCTTTCTTTTCTGCGGGAGCGTTTTCTTCGTCTCCGGCAGCGTCGATTTTTTCAGCTTTTCTTTCTTCCAGACCTTCGACGATAGCACCGCAAACGGCATCGAGTATTATTTCGATTGATTTTGTAGCGTCATCGTTAGCAGGAATTACATAGTCAATGTTAGTTGGGTCAGAGTTTGTATCTACCATAGCGAATACGGGTATTCCCAAACGGTTTGCTTCGCGAACGGCGATATGCTCTTTCATTACATCCACTACGAATAGTGCTGATGGCAAACGGGTAAGATCTGCTATACTGCCTAATGTTTTTTCCAGTTTAGCGCGTTGACGGGTAATTTGCAATTTTTCTCTTTTTGAAAGATTGTCAAATGTTCCGTCTTTGGTCATTTTGTCGATAGTAGTCATTTTTTTGACTGCCTTACGTATTGTAGGGAAGTTGGTTAGCATACCGCCCGGCCAACGTTCGATAACGTAGGGCATGTTGATAGCGGCTGCTTTTTCGGCTACTATGTCTTTTGCTTGTTTTTTGGTAGCGACGAAAAGCACTCTTTTGCCTGATTTCGCAATTTGCTTGAGAGCTGCTGCTGCGTCGTCTATTTTTGCAACTGTTTTATAAAGGTCGATGATATGAATACCATTGCGCTCCATAAAAATATACGGAGCCATAGCGGGGTTCCACTTTCTTTTCAAGTGTCCGAAGTGTACACCTGCTTCTAATAACTGATCAAAATTTGTTCTTGACATTTGTTTGTTTTTAAATCGTTTACATTCTACTGATTCAATTGCAGGGTAGTCTATTATAAATGAATCCTTGCAATTTGGATACTAAACGCTTTATA
>JAFUKV010000306.1 GCA_017467745.1 Bacteroidaceae bacterium
TATTGTTCGGCATTTAAATTACGTTCGCCTAATTGTTTAATCAAGTAGTCGTGAAAGGAAGAACTCCCCGAGAATGGAATTTCTTCTCGTCGTTCGGTTTTTGCTCTCCGTTCTTCTAACTTATATTCCGGAATATCGTCTTCGCTATAATAGTCTCCTAATGAAATGTCTTCGGAGTCGTTGTTGTCGTTATCTGCGGTAAAATCTTTTTCTTCGGGCTGCGTAGCGCCTTCGTCCAAAGCGGGATTTTCTACAAGTTCTTGCTTTACCCGTTCTTCAAATTCGACGGTAGTCAATTCCAGTAAGCGAATAACCTGTATTTGCTGTGGCGATAGTTTTTGTTGTAGTTTTTGTTGTAACTGTTGTTTTAGCATCCCTTGAAAGCTACTATTGTTTTCTGCAAACGAAGATAGTACATTTTATTTGAAAAAAGCGTTTCTGTATCGGGTAATATTTTGTATGAACGAGAAATTTTCTGTGTGTCAGATAAAAAGGGAAGGAGAAGGGTTTCGGAAATATATTTATTCTTTATTTTTGCTATCGAATAAAATATGCGGTATGCAAAATAAGATAAAAATTATTGTTGACGATAAGATTCCGTTTATACGAAATATTTTTGAGCCGTGTGCAGAGGTCCTTTATTTGCCTCCGGTACAGATAACGCAGGATATGGTAGCCGATGCTGACGCTTTGGTTATACGCACCCGAACGAAGTGCGACGAACGGTTATTGTCCGGTTCTTCTGTCCGGTTTATCGGAACGGCTACTATCGGTACAGACCATATAGATATTCCGTATTGCGAAGGGCAAGGTATTACATGGAAGAATGCTCCCGGATGCAATGCCGAGTCGGTTGCCCAGTATGTGTCATCGGTATTGGCGAGATTCAGTATTCGGGACGGTTTCAAGTTGCATGATAAAACAATCGGTATAGTGGGGGTAGGGCATGTCGGTTCTCGGGTAGAGCAAGTGTGCCGTATTTTGGGGATGAAGGTATTATTGAACGATCCTCTTCGGGAAGAGGCGGAGGGTAGCGGATTATTTGTTTCTTTGCAAGAAATAGAGCGAGAGTGCGATATTATTTCTTTCCATACTCCGCTGACTTATACGGGGAATTTCCCGTCTTTTCATTTGGCGGACGATGTGTTCTTTTCGAGGTTAAGAAAACGTCCGATAATAATCAATGCCGCGCGAGGGGAAGTTGTGGATACTTGTGCTTTGTTAAACGCTTTTGATGAAAAGCTAATAAACGATGCCGTAATTGATTGTTGGGAGGGAGAACCGAATATAGACCTTCGGTTGTTAGACCGCGTTTATGTGGCAACGCCTCATATTGCCGGATATTCGGCAGATGGAAAGGCAAATGCTACACGAACGATGATTGATGAACTTGCCCGTTTCTTTGGCTTTTCTTTGTCTTCGCAAATTAAGGTTCCAGTACCGGATGATACGGTTATCGATTTAGCCGGCGTATTGGATTTTAGAATAGAAAATGCGCTTTTATCGACGTATGATCCGATGTCGGACAGTTGTAAGTTGAAAATAACTCCATGCGATTTTGAAAAATTACGAGGCAATTACGGTTTACGTAGGGAATCTCGTGCATATACGATACGGGGATTTAAGGACGGAGAGAAGGGAGTGCTGCGAGAGTTAGGATTCTGCTTGGAAAATAACTGGTAGAGGCTGTTTTTAATTTTATGGCATAGTTTTATGCTGCCATTGTGAAAATTAGTTTCGGCTTTTGGTTGTATTTTCTTGTATTTAGGGATATAAAAAATTTGTCGATGCCGGAAAAAGTTGTAATATCCTTTTTCAAAAGGTCTCAAATATCCTGATTTTTTGTCAGAAAAGAGAATTTAACGGTAGAAAATATGCACAAAATAAATCCAAATGTGCAATTTTTTGTAATTTCTATCGGAAATATTTTTTTTGTTAGCGGAAAATATATTCCTTTGCACAGCAAAAATAAGAAAGTAAATCTATTAATTAACTAAAAATCGAAAGTTATGTCTGAAATTGCATCAAGAGTAAAAGCGATTATCGTTGATAAATTGGGTGTTGAAGAATCAGAAGTTACCCCCGAAGCAAGCTTCACTAATGATTTGGGAGCTGATTCACTTGATACAGTAGAATTGATTATGGAATTTGAAAAAGAATTTTCAATTACTATTCCCGACGAACAAGCTGAAAAAATAGGAACTGTGGGTGACGCTGTTTCTTATATCGAAGCTAATACGAAATAATCGTAATTACCCTTTCAGGTATGAAATTAAAAAGAGTAGTAGTAACAGGTCTGGGAGCGATTACCCCATTAGGCAATAACGTAAAAGATACGTGGGATGCCATGATTAATGGAGTAAGCGGTGCCGGGCCTATTACTCATTTCGATGCGTCTTTGTTTAAAACGCAGTTTGCGTGCGAAGTTAAAAACTTCGATGCTTCTAAATATTTTGACAGAAAAGAAATCCGTAAGTTCGATCCCTACGCTCAATTTGCGGTAGTTGCTGCCAAAGAAGCGATAGAAGATTCGAACTTTGACATGGATAAGCTGAATAAAGATCGAGTTGGCGTGATTTTTGCGGCAGGTATCGGCGGTATTCGTACTTTTGAACAAGAAGTAGGATATTATTTTCAACATCCGGAAGCCGGTCCGAAATTTAATCCGTTCTTTATTCCGAAAATGATTGCGGATATTGCAGCTGGACACATCTCGATGATGTACGGTTTTTGCGGTCCCAATTATGCGACGGTTTCGGCTTGTGCGTCTTCTACCAATGCAATTATAGCGGCTTTTGACCAGATTCGTTTAGGTAAGGCCGATGTTATTGTAACCGGAGGAGCGGAAGCAGCTATATCGGTAGCCGGAGTGGGCGGATTTAACGCTATGCATGCTATATCCACTCGTAACGATGAACCGGAAAAAGCGTCTCGTCCTCTTAGTGCAAGTCGCGATGGATTTGTTATGGGGGAAGGAGGAGCTTGCCTCGTTTTGGAAGAATTGGATCACGCTTTGGCGCGTGGCGCGAAAATATATGCCGAAGTAGCCGGTGGAGGAACTTCTGCCGATGCGTACCACTTAACCGCTACTCATCCCGAAGGGAAAGGTGCGAAGTTGGTAATGAGAAATGCCTTAGAAGATGCCGGTATGAAACCCGAAGAAATTGATTATATCAATATGCACGGTACATCTACTCCGGTAGGCGATATTTCGGAAGTGAAAGCAATAAAAGAGGTATTCGGTGAAAGTGCGTACAAATTGAATATAAGTTCTACTAAATCTATGACCGGTCATTTGCTGGGAGCAACCGGAGCGTTAGAAGCGATGGCTTGTGTGAAAGCTATTGAAGAAGGTATTGTTCCTCCTACGATCAACCATGAAGATGGAGACGAAGATCCGGAAATAGATTATAAACTGAATTTTACATTTAATAAAGCGCAGAAAAGAGAAGTGAATGCTGCTTTGTCGAATACTTTCGGTTTCGGCGGGCATAATGCAAGTATAATCGTTAAACGTTTTAAATAATAGAACGTGTTTAAAACGCTTTTTCATAAGATAAGGCTTTTTGGGCGTAAGCACAAAGAGCCTTATTCGCATTATTATAAGATATTGGGATTTTGTCCTAATGATATTCAAATATACGAACAGGCTTTTCTGCATCGGTCGTCGTCGGTGCGTACCGAACAAGGAAAATGGATTAATAACGAACGGCTTGAATTTTTGGGTGATGCTGTGCTCGACTCTATCGTAGCTGATTTATTGTTCCGTAAATTTGAAAATAAGAAAGAGGGATTCCTTACTAATACTCGCTCTAAAATTGTTCAACGTGAAAATCTGAACAAATTGGCAGTAGATTTAGGGCTGGATAAATTGATTATTTCAGCATCGCATTCCCATTCGCACAACAGTTATATTTACGGAAATGCTTTCGAAGCATTTATCGGCGCTATTTACATAGATCAAGGTTATGATGTCTGTAAACGGTTTGTAGAAGAAAAGGTTATGAAACCTTATGTTGATTTAAAAAAGATAATTCACAAAGAAGTTAATTTTAAATCGAAACTGATAGAATGGGTACAGAAACAGAAGATGGATGTGCAGTTTGATTTGATCGAATCATTTGTAGACGAGCAGAATAACCCGGTATTTCAATCGCAAGTTCTTATCTGTGGAATATCCGGAGGGATAGGAATAGGATACTCTAAAAAAGAATCACAGCAGCATGCTGCGAAAATGGCTCTGAGTAAAATTAAAAGTGAGAAAAAGTTTT
This sequence comes from Bacteroidaceae bacterium, assembly GCA_017467745.1. GTDB lineage: Bacteria > Bacteroidota > Bacteroidia > Bacteroidales > CHK158-818 > Gallibacteroides. The sequence continues at coordinate 4,272 of JAFUKV010000306.1, forward strand.
TGGAGGAATTGATTTCTCGCCGTGATTTTTGTCAACAAGACGAAGATGAAGCAGAGATGCTTTGTTTGCCGGTTAATGATGAAGAAGGTAGCCCTCAAACGGAAAGCTGTACCCTTGAAAAAGAAGAATCTGATAATATTTAGTCGTTTGTGGAGGCAGGATTTTATTTGAGAGAGATTGTGAAATCATTTTCAGAAAATTATATATGTCTTGAATGCTTGAAAATGCGGATATTTTTTTCGCTGTTAAATAGATATAAGAAAAGAGAAAAATTTTCGTTGTTTAGCTCGTAATAACTATGTACCTTTGTGTCGGTCTGATGTTTATAGATAACAGCTATGAATATAACTAAATTATTGTCTTATTTATTTGATTCTCGATTAAAACAAATAGATCGTTTTAATACCGAAGCAGAGCAGATACAACGTTCTGTATTAGCAGGATTATTAGAGCGTGCCCGGAATACGGCATATGGAAAATTATATGATTTTGCGTCTATCCGTAATTATCAAGACTTTGCAGAACGACTTCCTTTAATTACTTATGAGGAATTAAAGCCGTATGTAGAGCGGATGAAACGGGGTGAATCGAACTTGATTTGGCCGTCTGATATAAAGTGGTTTGCGAAATCGTCAGGAACAACCAATGATAAAAGCAAGTTTATCCCAGTCAGTAAAGATGCGCTTCATAAATGTCATTATCAAGGAGGGCAAGATTGCGTGGCGCTTTATTTGAGGATGAACCCTAATAGTCAGTTTTTTTCAGGAAAAGGTTTGATATTGGGGGGTAGCCATAGCGTAAATGTATTCTCGAAAAACAGTTATTACGGCGACTTGTCGGCAATATTGATAGAGAATGTACATCCGTTAGTTAACTGTATACGTGTGCCGAAGAAAGAGATAGCTCTGATGGAGCATTGGGATGTTAAGTTAGAGGCGATGGCGAACAGTACGATAAATAAGAATGTAACAAATCTTTCGGGAGTTCCGTCGTGGCTTTTGGTGTTAATCAAGCATATCTTAGAAAAAACCGGAAAACAGCATCTGAATGAGGTTTGGCCGAATTTGGAAGTGTTTTTTCATGGAGGTATCAGTTTTACTCCATATAAGGAACAATATAAAGAGTTGATACCGACAGATAAGATGCATTATGTAGAAACATACAACGCATCCGAAGGATTTTTTGCCGTACAAAATGACCTGTCAGATTCGGGCATGTTGCTTATGATAGATTTGGGCATCTTTTTCGAATTTATTCCGCTTGAAGAAGTCGGTAAGGAAAATCCGCATGTGGTTCCTCTTTGGGAGACCGAAGTGGGAAAAAACTATGCGGTTGTTATTACAACCAATAGCGGACTGTGGCGTTATCAGATAGGGGATACGGTAAAATTTACGTCGGTTAATCCGTATAAAATAAAAGTTTCGGGACGAACCAAACATTTTATCAATGCTTTCGGAGAGGAACTTATGGTAGATAATGCCGATAAAGGTTTGGCGGTAGCTTGTGCCCGTACCGGAGCGGAGATAATCGATTATTCTGCTGCCCCGGTCTTTATGGCAGGAGGAAAGAAAGCACATCATCAATGGATGATAGAGTTTTCAAAAGCACCTGAATCGATAGAGGAATTTGCCGATATTTTGGATGCCGCTCTGCAAAATCTTAACTCAGATTATGAAGCGAAACGTTATGGAGGCATTGCGCTTGATCGTCTTTCGATAGAGTTGGCCAGACCATCGTTGTTTTGCGATTGGCTTAGGGAAAAAGGTAAATTGGGAGGACAGCATAAAATACCCCGTTTGAGCAATAATCGGGATATTATGGAAGAATTGATAAAAATGAACAAAATATAGAAGATAGAGAAAAAAATGAGCATTTTACCGCTCATTTTTTCTTTTATATTCACCTTGTTGCGTCTAAACTTTATGTATCTTTGCAACGATTGAATAGAAAGTTAATAAAAGTAAAGAAGTTTTATGATTAATCCTATTGTTAAGACAATCGAAATGGCCGATGGAAGAACCATTACGATTGAAACAGGAAAATTAGCCAAACAGGCTGATGGGGCTGTAATGGTACGCATGGGCGATACCATGTTGTTGGCCACAGTTGTAGCGGCGAAAGATGCCGTTCCCGGTACAGATTTTATGCCTTTACAGGTTGAGTATAAAGAAAAATTCTCGGCGTTCGGTCGTTTCCCGGGCGGATTTACTCGTAGAGAAGGACGAGCTTCCGATTCGGAAATTCTTACTTGTCGGTTGGTTGATAGAGCCTTACGTCCGCTTTTCCCCGATGATTTTCATGCAGAAGTATATGTAAATATAACTCTATATTCAGCCGATGGTAAAGATATGCCGGATGCTTTGGCCGGATTGGCAGCTTCGGCGGCTTTGGCCGTATCGGATATTCCTTTTAACGGTCCTATTTCGGAAGTGCGCGTTGCCCGTATCGACGGAGAATTTAAAATTAATCCTACTTTTGAAGAAACCGAACGTGCCGATATGGAGTTGATGGTTGGCGCTACTATTGATAATATCATGATGGTAGAGGGTGAAATGGACGAAGTATCGGAAGCGGAATTACTCGATGCGTTGAAATTTGCCCATGCAGCTATCAAAATTCAGTGTCAAGCTCAGATTGAGTTGGCTGAACAAGTTGGCTCTACCGAAAAACGCACCTATTGTCATGAAGAAAACGACAAAGAGTTGCGAAAAGATATTTGGGAAAAATGTTATGATAAAGCCTATGCCATAGCATCTTCTTGCAATCCGAACAAACATGCGCGTATGGATGCGTTCGCTGCAATTGAAGAGGAATATTTAGCTTCGTTGGATCCGGAATCGGTTGAAGAGAAGAAAGGTTTAGTTTCTCGCTATTATCATGAAGTTGAAAAAGAAGCTATGCGTCGCAGTATTTTGGATGAGGGAAAACGTCTTGATGGACGTACAACGACTCAAATCCGTCCTATTTGGAGCGAAGTAGGTTATTTGCCCGGAGCGCACGGTTCTTCAATCTTTACACGTGGAGAAACCCAATCGTTATCTACCGTTACGCTTGGAACCAAACTGGATGAAAAAATTATAGACGATGCCTTGAATCAAGGAAAAGAAAGATTCATGCTGCATTATAATTTCCCTCCTTTCTCTACCGGAGAAGCTCGTGCTGTAAGAGGTGTAGGCCGTCGGGAAATAGGTCATGGAAATTTGGCTCATCGTGCATTGAAACGTATGTTGCCCGATGATAATCCTTATGTAATACGTATTGTTTCGGATATTCTCGAATCAAACGGGTCTTCTTCTATGGCAACTGTTTGTGCCGGTACATTGGCGTTGATGGATGCCGGTATTCAGATGAAAAAACCGGTTTCGGGAATTGCTATGGGACTTATTACGGATAAAGGAAACGAAAAATTCGCTGTTTTATCGGATATACTTGGAGATGAAGACCATTTAGGTGATATGGACTTCAAGGTAACA
>JAFUKV010000307.1 GCA_017467745.1 Bacteroidaceae bacterium
CCCTCGCTATTTATAGAATGTCTCCAAAGATACGAATTTCAAGATAGTATATCCAACGGGGCAATCATAAATTATATATTTTACATATTGAAAAAATCTTTATCTTTGCTGCCATACATACAATTTAAACAATGAAAAAATATCTATTACTTATCAATGCTCTCGCTTGTGCATTCCTTTATTCGGTTTCCGGAAAAGATATAGCAAAAACAAACACATATACTAATCCGGTTAAAACTTCCGATGGTAAACCGATACTTTTAGCAGACCCTTTTGTATATGAACACAAGGGGACTTACTACATGACCGGCACGACAGCAAACGGGTTCGATTACGAAGGATTCGATTATTATACTTCGAAAGATCTGATTACTTGGGATTTTAAAGGCGCCTTATTCCGAAAAACGAAACAACATTTCGGAGCGGGCGCATTTTGGGCTCCTGAGGTAAAATTCTACAAAGGAAAATTTTACATGACTTACAGCTGCTTAGATGCACAAAAAGGCATTTTATTATCTTGTCTGGCTGTTAGCGATACGCCAAACGGCCCGTTTCAAGAATTATATTCTCCATGGTTTGATTTAGGATACTCGGCAATTGATTGCCACATCTTTGTCGACAACGATAAAAACCAAACTCCGTATTTATATTTCAGTAAAAACGGAAACCAAGACGGCTATACATACGGTGAGATATATGGCGTGAAACTTAAACCGGATCTTTCCGGATTTGAAGGGGAACCTCAATTAATATCTCAGGCCTCACAATCATGGGAAAAAGTTCGTTACAACGTAAACAGATGTAATGAAGGACCTTTTGTAATCAAAAAGAAAAATACTTATTATATGACCTATTCGGCCAACGATACCGGATATTCTAATTATGGGGTAGGGGTATCTACTGCTTCTCATCCTCTCGGGGCATGGACAAAGTATGAGGATAATCCGCTATTTACAACAGACTTAGATAACGAAATATCATCGCCGGGACATAACTCTATTGTAATGTCTCCTAACGGTAAAGAGATGTTTATCATTTATCATCGCCACGCAGATGCTCATGGAGACCGCCCTTCTTTCGATCGGGTAGTCTGTATAGACCGTATATATATAGACAAAAAAGGAAAACTAAAAATCATCGGTCCTACTAATACTCCACAACGCATACCCCGTTAATTCAGTATTTATTATTTTCTTTTTTATTTCCGATACCCATGCCGAACAGGGCAAAATCATATTTTACCGGATCTTCGGGACAAAACTCCCGAAGCCGGTTTGTCAATAATTCTACCGCTTTACGATCGTTCGATTTTCGGTGCAATATTCCTATTCGTCGTGCTACATTACCAACATGCACATCGAGCGGGATATACAATTGAGAAGGCGACATCCAATTCCATACGCCTAAATCAACAATGCCATCGTTACGTACCAACCACCTTAACGCAAGGTTAAACCGTTTTAATGCCGAAAATTCAAAATGGCAAGGAAAACATTTGTAATTCGCCGAACAATTCGCCGCTTCCATTTCCTTACACAACACACGGCAAATATCCCACGCCGTTGCATTTTGCGGTTCTTTGAACGACCTTTTCAGAAAATCTTGTAAACTGACATGCTGACTGTATATACGTTCAAATCCTCGTAACATATAAGCAAGATCTTGCTCAAAAAACGTACGATGAATATTCGCATACCCCAACGTATCGTATTCCTTATTCATAATGTAATTATACGGACTATCTCCAAATCTTGCCAAAATTCGTTCGGCATTCCGTAGAATCATTTCCCGCTTACCCCAAGTAATAGACGATATGATAAAAGCCGTTATCTCTATATCCGGAAGAAAAAATGCAGAACTCAAAAAACGACGGGGAAATTGTACAGGATCAGTATTTATAAAATCGGGCTTATTTATTTTTTCCACCCATTCATCCAACGTCTCTTTAATATTATCATCCATTTTCAATTACAGCAAGCATTAAACCAAACCAAAAGTAACAATTTAAGCCAAATCTGACAATTTTCTTCATTGTTATTACGGTTACCCGACTATCCTTGCTAAATCCTACCAACATTTACATTTCTCTTTATTCTCGATAACTCTTTTTGAACCTTTATCCATATTAAAGAGTTATAAACATAAAAAATTACCGACATGAATAATATCGACCATTCTTACCGCTTTGCTTATTCGTTACAAGAAAACATTAAAATGCTTCTCAAACATTTCGGATTATCGGCTGCACAAGTAGAAGAGCTGGACACGGTTCTCTATGTGCTTTTAATCATATCTATCTCTTTATTTGCAGCATGGTGTATTAAACTTATATTAATATTCTTTGTTAAACGCTTACTACGATATATGAAAATTAAATCCCTCAAAATATTAATGAGGAGGAAAGTTTTTTCATACATTACATGGGCTATACCACCGCTTATCATCATCCCGTTCTTGCCTTTTGCGCTGCAAAACGAACCGAATGTTTTAAACTTAATGGATAAAATCTGCTGGATCGCTTTTATCTGCGCTTCATTCGCAACAATCAACAGTCTCATTAAAGTATGTTGGGATATCATTTCTCAAACCGATCAATTACGCAGTCGCCCCATGAAAGGAATGGTGCAAATAGTACAAGGTATATTTCTCTTTTTTGCCATCATTATTATATTTTCTATTATTCTCGACAAATCGCCCGTTACTCTTATTACAGGATTGGGAGCCTTTGCCGCCGTACTAATGTTGATTTTCAAAGACAGCATACTCGGATTCGTGGCCGGCGTACAATTAGGACAAAACGACATGGTACGCATAGGCGATTGGATTGTTATGCCTAATAACATGGCCAACGGGGTAGTAACCGACATTACGCTCAATACAGTGAAAGTTCAAAATTTCGACAATACTATCGTAACCGTACCGCCGTATTCTCTTATTTCCGGCGCATTCCAAAATTGGAGAGGGATGAGCGATTCCGGAGGAAGACGCATTATGCGGTCATTTAACATCGATTTAAACACGGTACATTTTTGTACGCCGGAAATGTTAGAGGA
>JAFUKV010000308.1 GCA_017467745.1 Bacteroidaceae bacterium
CATAAGAAGAATATCCGAAAAATATAACCATAAGACATACTAATATCGTATTTATTGTTCTTACCGGAATGGATTTGCTTACAAATAAGTAAAATGCCAGAGCTGCAATCAGCAAAATTCCGAGCCAAATAATACCGCCTAAAAAAGGAAGTCCCAATAATGTGAAACAGAGAATGAATGAGATTTTTAAACGAGTGGGATTTTTTTGCGAATATGTTTCATATACGCCCCATATCAGACAAGCGATAGTCAAAAAGAGGCAAATGGTAACTCCTGTATTGAACGGCATGCCTAAAACGTTTACGGCAAAAAGTTCGAACCATCCCGACACTTGAATAAATCCGGGATATAAACCGTATAACAAGAATAAAATTATCAGGAACGATACTCCCAATGCAATTAAAGAACCTTTGACATCTGTATTGGGGTATTTTTTATAGTAATAAACTAATACGATAGCGGGGATACAAAGCAGGTTTAATTGGTGTACGCAGATACCGACTCCCATGATATAGGCGATTAATACGAGAAACCGGTCAGCGTGCGGTTCGTCTGTAACCGATTCCCATTTCAAAATGAGCCAGAATACCACAGCCGTACAGAATGATGAATATGCGTACACTTCTCCTTCGACTGCTGAAAACCAGAATGTGTCGGAAAAAGCATATACAAGTGCTCCCACCATACCGCTACCCATGATAGCGATCATTTTATATAGTGAAATCTCTTCGCCTTCTTTTACGGTAATTTTTTTTGCCAAAGCGGTAATTGTCCAAAATAAAAACAGGATTGTCCCTGCACTAAGTAGTCCGGACATTAAATTTACTAAATAGGCAACTTGTGAAGGATCGGATGCAAAATTGGCGAAAAAGCGGCCTGTTAACATAAATAGAGGGCTTCCGGGCGGATGTCCTACCTCTTGTTTGTACGCCGAAGCTATAAATTCGCCGCAATCCCAAAAACTTGCCGTAGGTTCCAATGTCATGATATAAACGATTGCCGATATCAGAAAAGCAACCCACCCCAGTAAATTATTCCAAAACTTGTATTGTTTCATATATTTTCAGTTCTCAAATTTCTATTTGTTATTTCGTTACAACATAAGAGCCGCAAAGATATAAAAGATATGGATAAAATCCGTATTTTAGATGTTTAAGAATTGTTTTTCTCCTTAAAATTCAGCCATTAATTAATAGAACGCGATATTTATGCCGAAAAATAAATGATTACCGTTTTATTGAGTAAAATGTATTTTATACTTTTGTTTCCCATTATTAAAGGCATATAGTTTTTTGTTTTTTAATCTATAAAATCAAAAAAATAAGGATATTTATGTTTTACATTTCGAAACGGATGGAGATTGCAGGTAGCCATAAGTTACAGCTCTCTTATGAAAGTAAATGCAAAAACTTACATGGACATAATTGGATTGTTACTGTGTTTTGCAGAGCTAAGGAGCTTAATTCCGATGGAATGGTATGCGATTTTAAATACATTAAAAATAAGATACATGGTTATCTCGACCACAGCAATTTCAATGAATTGTTCCCATTCAATCCAACGGCAGAGAATATAGCTCGTTGGGTAGTTGAACAAATTCCGGAATGTTATAAATGCCAGATTCAGGAAAGCGAAGGAAACACAGTTGTTTATATTACGGATGATATTGATATAAAAGAGGCGGAACTATGAGGGTAAATGAGATTTTTTACTCGATTCAAGGTGAAGGTAAATTTACGGGTACGCCGGCAATATTTATCCGTTTTGCAGGGTGTAATTTGGTTTGTGATTTTTGTGATACGGAACATCGGCCTTATAGAGAATATTCCGAAGATGAAATAATGCGGGAAATTGCCGATTATAAGGCTGGACACATTGTTATTACAGGTGGTGAACCGATGCTCCAACTTACGTCTTCGTTTGTCGATAAGTTGCATAGAGCCGGTAAATTCGTTCAGGTCGAGACAAATGGCACTCAGCCCATAAAAGAAAATCTTTCTATCGACTGGATTACTTGTTCGCCAAAGTTCGATTTCTGTCGAAATGCGGAGCTTAAATTACAACACATCGATGAGTTGAAAGTAGTGTACCAAAAGCAAGATATGTCAGTGTACGATCATATAAAAGCCAAAGAATATTATTTACAGCCTTGTGATGTGAAAGATGAGGCACGAAATGAAGCAATTCTTTCTGCCGCAATCGACTATATAAAACTGAATCCTAAATGGAGACTTTCGCTTCAAACGCAGAAAATATTAAAAATAAGATAATAGCAATTTGCAGGGAGAGAAAGAATTGATTTAAATATATCAGTTAATCATGCAAGCGGAAAAACCTGTCATAGAACAAACTGCCGATGGCTCAGCTACATTATTTCTCCCCAAACTGAATGAACATTATCATTCGGTTAAAGGGGCTTTGGTAGAAGCTCGCCATGTTTATATAAAGTCGGCTTTTCAGCAGATACATAAACCCGAAATTTCTGTGTTGGAAGTTGGTTTTGGAACAGGATTGAATGCTTTTCTTACTTGTTTGGAGACTCTTTGTCGGGATGTTATTGTGCATTATACCGCCTTAGAACTTTTTCCGTTATCTTGGGATGAGGTTGACGCATTGCATTACCCCTCGACAATTTCTCCTGAAAATTCTTCGCTTTTTCAAACATTGCATGCGGTTGACTGGGATACGCCTGTTGTCGTAACGCCTCGATTTACGTTATATAAACGGTGTGTAGATTTGACAGATTGTCTTTTTGACAGGAATTACGATGTTGTCTATTTCGATGCTTTTGCTCCTGAAAAGCAGCCGGAATTATGGGAAGAGCGTATTTTTAAAACATTGTTTAATCAGATGGAAGAAGGTGGCGTTTTTTCTACTTACTGTGCGAAAGGAGAGGTACGCAGACGTCTGCAACGAGCAGGTTTTATGGTTGAGAGATTAGCTGGCCCTCCCGAAGGGAAAAGGGAGATATTGCGGGGTATTAAGCCTATTATTTAAAAAAAGGTCAATATCCCTAATGCAGCTTGTGTCCAAACCCAATAACGCAGAAATTTTCCGGCTAACATAGATAGGCTCACAAGAATTACATTTGCTCTCATCAGTCCGAAAGCTACAATAATCAGGTCTCCTACTACGGGAAGGAAGACGAAAAATGCCATTAATGCACCTTTCCCTTGCAAAAAACGTTGGGTTTTTTCCAGTTTTAGCCGGTTGATGCGAAAATATTTTTCAATCCATTCCATGTTTCCTAAGTGCCCGACATAATAACATGTCATGCCTCCTAACCAGTTGCCGGCAGTAGCTACCCAGATGCAAGCCCACGGATCGAACTTTGCCGCTAATAGGGCGGTCATAACAATCTCCGAACTCAAAGGAATAATGCTTCCCGCTAAAAAAGTTGCGATAAAAAGCCCTATATAGCCCCATTCACTAAGTCCTGCAATAAATTCCATAAAAAGAATAGAATAAAAACGGTTATTATAGTATAGAACAAAAATGCGGCATGTTTGCTGTTTGCATGTGTAAAATAATGCGCTGCCTGTAATGATACGCAAACATTCAATATCGGAAGATAAGCGGGAAATCCGTTGTAATTAAGGCAGATCAATACTAAGGTGTAAAAAAACAACATATTTATTATTCCGTTATAAATACGTGTGATAATTTTATCTTCGTATTGCAATGCTGTATTTCTTACCCAGCAGAAAAAACCGATTATCGTAACTGTTGCCGTATAGATTAGCGATGGTGAAACGTGCCGGTAATCTATAAAATGAAAAGGGTAGAAGTTGTCGATAAAGTTCTGAAAACAAAAAGAAAAATCCCATACCATTTGTGCCGCTCCTAAAAGCCAAAATGGGGTGATGACGCCTAACAGTGATGCTAATAGACATTTAAAGCCGAAAGATGCGATTTTAGCGGATCCTAACCAGAATAACGGAATGTATAAAAATAAAGACGGATATAATATTCCGGCCGCAGATAAAAGAAATGAGATAATGTAGATATGTAGCGGCAAACGAAATTCGGTAGAGGGCGAGAATAGGATTAAGAAAATAACGGCAAAGACAATTGTTATGAATGTTCCGGTAGAGAGACCGAGAAAATATGCCGGATAACTGCAACAAAACAACAATAAAAAAATACCGGGTAATTTGCTCCTCGTTCGTATTACGTTACGGGAATAGGTCATGTATGAAAGAGATAGGCCAGAAACGGCTATTTCGGCAAAATGTAAACAGTATGCCCCTATTCGGTTTGTCGAAAACGATTGTATGGCATCGCATATTAATGGGTAAGACGCATGAGATAATATTTCCTTCCCTAAAAAATATGCAGCGAGGGTCGCGATGCCTCCTATTATTATAGCTATCGATTGCGAATAAACTCCCGATACGATATTTGACAGTGAAGAATTTCTCATTTTACACTTTTCTTTGTGCCGTATGAATTTTGAGCCTGGATGGGATTATTATACAAAGCATAAAGGGAGGGAAAATCCATACCTCCTTTTATGCTTATATAAAATGTTATAAATCGAAACCTATATCAGAACGGAAATATTTTCCTTCAAACTGTATATTGCGGGCATTTGCAAATGAAGTAGCAAGAGCTTCGTTTTTATCTTTTCCGTATGAACTTACGGCAATTACACGACCTCCGTCAGTCAAGATAGCCTCTCCCGATTTTTTAGTTCCTGCATGGAAAATGATACTATCGGAAATTTTATCATGACCGCTTATTATTTTCCCTTTTTCATATGCTTCCGGATAACCGCCCGATACCAGCATGACGGTAACGGCCGCCCTTTCGTCTATTTCCAGCGTTTTCTCTTTCAGTGTACCTGTTGCTACTCCTTCCAATAGTTTTACTAAATCCGAAGCGATACGTAACATAACTACTTCTGTTTCCGGGTCGCCCATACGGACATTATATTCTATTACTAACGGATCGCCTTTTACGTTAATCAACCCCAGAAATATGAATCCTTTGTAATCTATATTTTCTGCTTTTAATCCTTCGATAGTCGGTTTTACAATCCGTTCTTCAACTTTCTGCATAAATGTTTTGTCTGCGAACGGAACAGGAGAAACTGCACCCATACCGCCGGTATTCAGACCCTTATCGCCTTCACCTATGCGTTTGTAATCCTTTGCTACCGGAAGAATTTTATAGGAGTTTCCATCTGTCAATACAAATACCGAGCATTCTATTCCCGACAAAAATTCTTCTATAACCACAGTGCGGCTGGCATCACCGAAACTTCCGTTCAACATATTGGAAAGCTCTTTTTTCGCCTCTTCCAAACTGTCTATAATCAGTACACCTTTTCCGGCAGCCAATCCGTCGGCTTTCAATACGTAAGGAGCTGTCAACGATTCTAAAAAACGGAAACCGGCATCTATTGTTTCTGCTGTGAAACTTTCATACCGGGCTGTTGGTATATGGTGGCGCATCATGAAGGCTTTGGCAAAATCTTTACTGCCTTCTAAACGCGCGCCTTCTTTCGATGGTCCTATTACCGGAATATTTTGCAAAGCGGTGTCTGCCTTGAAATAGTCGTATATTCCTTTTACCAACGGATCTTCCGGACCCACTACAACCATATCTATTTTGTTTCTGAGTGCGAAATCTCCGATAGCGGCGAAATCAGTCGCTTTTATATCTACATTTTCTCCTATCGAAGCCGTTCCGGCATTTCCGGGAGCGATAAACAAATTATCGACTTTCGGACTTTGTTTTATTTTCCATGCCAAAGCGCTCTCCCGACCGCCTGAGCCTAACAACAGTATATTCATATTTAGTTCTTATTTTAAATAATCATCAAAATACCGGGTTATTTTTTCTTGTAGGTGTACCCTGTCTTTTCCTATCACGTTATGAACGTGTCCCGGATAAACGAAATAATCGGGATATGTGCCGGATTCTACGCATTTTTTTAGGAAACTCAAACTGTGCTGCCATACAACTACCGGATCTATATCGCCATGTATCAGCAATAAATGTCCTTTCAAGTTTCCGGCCTTATTATTTAAGTTAGAGGCTTCATACCCTTCTTTATTGTTTTTGGGGTGTCCCATATAGCGTTCGCCGTACATGATTTCGTAATACTTCCAGTCTATCACCGGCCCGCCGGCTACACCAACTTTATAAGTATCGGGATAAGTCAGCATCAGGTTTGTAGTCATAAATCCGCCGAAACTCCATCCGCATACGCCGATACGGTCGGCATCGACATACGGCAAAGATTTCAAATACGCAATTCCTTGCATTTGGTCTTTTCCCTCTTCTTCGCCTAAATGCAGATGGGTTGCATTTTCAAAATCGAGACCTCTATTGTCAGATCCTCTATTGTCTACCGTGAACATGATGTATCCACGCTGAGCCATATATGTATCCCAGCCTCCGGCTGCCCACCGATAGGTGTTGGTAATCATTTGGGCGTGAGGGCCTCCGTAGACGTAAACAACTACCGGATATTTTTTTGTCGGGTCGAAATCCGCCGGTTTAATCATCCGGTAATAAAGATCCGTTATTCCGTCGGCAGCTTTAATTGTTCCGACTTCTACGGGCGGCATATTGTAATTTTTGTATGGGTCGGACGCTGATAACAATAGTTCGCTCTTCTCTTTTTTTATAGATATTAAATTGATGTTACGCGGCGTATTGTGATTGCTGTATGTGTTGATAGCGAAATCGCCCGAATTGCTGATGCGGGTATTGTGTACGCCAGCGTCGGTAGTTAAACGAATCGACTTACCGCTTTTTATGTCCAGACGATAAGTATTTCTTTCGAGCGGAGAAGGTTCGGTAGATACATAAAACAAATAACGACCGGTTTTGTCGAATCCTAATATATCGGTTACTGCCCATTCCCCTTTTGTCAATTGGCGGAGCATATTGCCTTGTGTATCGTAAAGGTAAAGGTGGTTATACCCGTCACGTTCGCTTTGCCAGATGAACTGTTCGGAGTTGTTTTTCAAGAACAGCACAGGGTGTTCCGGTTCTACATATTTCGGGTGGGACTCGGTGAAAAGCGTTCTTATCAAGGAACCCGATTCGGTATTGTAAACTTTCAGCCGGCAAGTATCTTGATTGCGGTTCACTTCGGCTATATATAATTCTTTGCCATTGGGCGACCATGCCAGATTAGTAAAGTATCTGTCTTTGGGCGTTCCGGTTTTCAGATAAACGGTTTTTTCCGTTTCCGGATAGAAAATGCCTACCGTTACATGGTGGCTGTTCATGCCGGCCATCGGATATTTCATGTTATTCAATTTCGCTTGACGGGCGGAAATATCTACTAACGGATAATCTCCGACAGGAGTTTCGTCCATACGGTAAAAAGCCAATGCGTGTCCCGAAGGAGACCAGAATGTTCCTTTGGATATGCCGAATTCATTTCGATGTACTGACTGACCGAATGTGATATTTTCATCTTTCTCTGACGCTACACATATTCGTTTGTTGTTGTCGGCAATATATAGAGCTTTTCCATTGGTAAGCGCCATACGGCGAGATTCGGGTTGGAAATCGAATCCTCCATCTCCGTTTTCGTAAGGAATGGCAAATTCTATGGATTTCGTCGTTGTATTATAACGGATGTAATTTTGATGCGCATAAAAATCGAGCACTCCGTATTTTTCGTTTTCCAAGTATCGGGCTTGGACACCCGGCAATGAACTGATTTTTTTAAAGTTTTGTGCTTCTAATGCAGTATTTAGGTCTGCTAAAACCGCTAAAACTCGTTTTTGGTTCTTTTTTGCCGGATTAACAGCCCAAAGCGTATCGCCTTGTTGATAGATATATTCATCGCCCATCCATTGCAGTTGTTTGATATTTTGCGGAACAAACCGGAAATAATTTTTGCCTCCCGGTATCAAGTCGTCTAATGTCAGTTGTTTGGTTTGAGATTGCAAAGGCATGGTAAAAACAAATGATATGAAAATAAGCAGAATTTTTAGTGTACTTTTTCTCATGTTTAGTCTATTTTTGTGTTTTGTCCTTAGAGTTTATTCGTTCCCGTTTACCGTCGGTTTTTTCTTTTTCATTTGGATTAGACGGAAGAGAAGGCTGTTTGAACGCAATGAACTTCTCCGATTTGTCAAAATGCCAGAATGCTTTCGGTAATTCACTGTCATGTTCGCGGTATTCTGTCTTTTCTCGAAAATCTTTTTTTGATGAATTTATTTCTTCGTTATATCGGGAGAAGCGATTTCCTTTTTTTAATTCGGTTTTTTCCGAAGCCGGTTCGTTAAAACGGCTATTGCGTTTGCCGAATGTGTTTTGTGGTTTGGGAGAATACTCCGTATTTTGCGATGTGCGATTACGAAACGGCCCCTCGGTACGTTTTCTGCCCGATGCCGATTTTATTTTTCCAAAACGACCTCCTGACTCTCGAAACAGTTCATCATCTCGTTTTCTAAAACCTCTATCCGATTTGCTAAATTCTTTCCGTTTGAATTCGGATAGGGATTCTCTTCTTTCTCTTTCTCGAAAACCTCCGGATTCAGTTTTGAATTCTTTATATTTTCCTTCGAAAATTTCATATTTCCGGAATTCACATTCAAGAGCTCCATTCATAAGCATGATACGTGCGGCCGGTTTTAGTCCGATTTTATCAAAACATTCTTCATGATAAGAAATTACCCATGCGTCATATCCTTTGAATACATGTTTCAACCGTTCTCCTATCATTTGATACAACCCGAATAAATCGGACGATGAAATTCTTTCTCCATAGGGAGGATTCGTTATCAAAATCCCTTTGTCTGGCGCTTTTTCATATGTTTGGAAAGGTAAAACACTTAGTTCTATACATTTTGACATGCCGGCGCTTTTTACGTTATCGCGCGCTATTTCGATAGCTCGCGGGGAAATATCCGACCCGTATATTTTGTAGTTGAATTCCCGTTCTTGTGAGTCGTCGTTAAAAATTGATTCGAAAAGTTCCTCATCGAAATCTTTCCATCTTTCAAAAGCAAAATTTTGGCGATATACACCCGGTGCTATATTGCAGGCTATCAATGCGGCTTCTACCAATAGTGTTCCCGATCCGCACATGGGATCGATAAAATTAGAGTCTCCGCGCCATCCGGTTTTTAATATCATACCTGCCGCTAATACTTCGTTTAACGGAGCCTCGTTTTGTGCTACGCGATACCCGCGTTTGTGCAAAGATTCGCCGGAGCTGTCTAATGATAGCGTGCATTTGTTTTGGGCGATATGGAGGTTTAAAATAATATCCGCATTGTTTAACCGGACGGTAGGACGTTTATCGTATTTTTCATTGAAATAATCGGCGATAGCATCTTTTGCCCGATAAGTAACAAATTTGGAATGTTTAAATTCTTCTGAGTATACCACAGAATCAATGCTGAACGTTTGGTCGGGGGTTAAATATTTTTCCCATTCCAGCTCTTTAATACGGTCGTAAACTTCGTCTGTATTGATAGCTGTAAATGTATAAATAGGTTTTAGAATACGTAATGCCGTACGACAACATAAATTAGCTTTATACAAGAGTGTTTGATCACCGGTAAAAGAAACCATACGACGACCTATTTCAATGTTTTCGGCTCCTAATTGAGACAATTCTTCTGCCAGAACATCTTCTAATTCTTGAAAAGTCTTAGCTATTATTTCAAATTTTTCGGTTTTCACTTTCTGTTTTTATTTCGTTTGAACTAAACTACCTATTTTATTTACAGGCTTTTGTCTGTACTATGCGGGTTCCGGGTTCAACATCTTCCGTTACCCATATATTTCCGCCTATCGTAGCGTCTTTGCCAATGGTTATACGACCTAAGATAGTTGCATTTGAGTAAATTATCACATTGTCTCCGATAATGGGATGACGGGGAATTCCTTTTATCGGGTTTCCTTTTTCGTCTAATGGAAAACTTTTTGCGCCTAACGTTACACCTTGATATATTTTTACATGATTGCCGATAATAGCCGTTGCGCCTATTACAACACCTGTACCATGATCAATTGTAAAATGTGAGCCTATCGTTGCGGCCGGGTGAATGTCGATTCCCGTTTCAGAATGTGCCATTTCTGAGATCATACGAGGAATTAACGGGACACCTAATTCCATTAAGCAGTGGGCGATACGATAATTGCAAATAGCGCGTATTGCCGGATAACAAGCTATTACCTCTCCGAAACTTTCTGCGGCGGGATCGCCGTTGTAGGCAGCTTCTACATCGGTAGCTAATATTTTTCGCAGCTCAGGTAATGTTTCAATAAAGACAATCGTTTTATTCATAGCGTCTTTACGGCGATCGTCTAATTTTATGTCTTTTGTGTGATCGCAAGCAAAGCACAATCCGGCGAGGATTTGTTCAGACAGTAATCCTATCAGATGTTCTATGTTGACGCCTATGTGATAGGAAATTGTTCCGCTGTTTACATTGGCGCGACCGAAAAAGCCCGGAAATATTAACGAACGGCATAGCTCGATTATTTCATGTAAAACTTTTTCAGACGGAAAAGGCTCTCCGTCATGGTGTTGGTAACAAATGGTTTTGAATGAATTATAATCCGATAATTTTTCTACGGTTTGTTCTATAATATCCGCATATTTCCGTGAATACATATTCGCTTTATTTTCGTTGCTTTGCACAATTTCCCAATTTTGCAAAGGTAAACATTATCGCTGAATATTCGGTTGTATAAAAGAGCTTTCTCTACTTTAAAGAATAAAAAACGGTTATTTATTTTTCGATATGCTTTCTTTTAATATGAAAATAGATTCCGGCCCCATATTGAATAGCAGATCGAGAATACTCATATTGGCGATAAAGCCGAATTTGCGGGAAAATACTTGATAATATTCTGCCGGTACGAAGTTGAGTACCTCATCCGTGTGTTTTTGTTTGGGATGAATAATATCTCTGAAATCGGCGTCTTCCGGCAAAAATTCAGATTGATACTTGTCCGTGCATGTTATTTGGGGATGAATATCCAGTAATTCGCATACCGTTTCACGCAATTGTTCGTTGAAATCGAATAAAAAGGCGGGCACTTTTTCAAAAAATGGGGCAAAATCGTCTTGATAGTATTCAAAATAAGGAGTAGAGTTGTAGGCAGATATTATGGCATTCCAATGTAAGTGCTGCCAATTGCCGTGGTCAGAAACCCGTATGTCGCATATAGGTGTATTGGGGGAATCCGGTTTAATAATCGGTACGGAAAGGGGTAAAATACCGTTAGCTCCTATAATGTTACAACGATTACGGTATGATTGTTTCTTGTAATATTCGTACCGTTCAACATAAATTTGCGGAAATCTGAACAGTTGAATATAGTATGATACAGGAGCCAGATATGCAGTCGACAGGAAAACTCGTTCCATGCTAAAATCAATTACAATAAACCCCTTTGATATCAAAGGGGTTTTTAAGTTATATGACTAATCTTCTGTTACACATTTAAAAAATCGGTCAAACCGGATACGCCCGTCAAACCAATCTCGGTCTTTATCGATAGACAGCCAAACAAACAACGGTTTGCCTACGATATGGTCTTCGGGCACAAAACCCCATGCCCGCGAGTCGGCTGAATTATCCCGATTATCGCCCATCATGAAATAGTAGTCCATTTTAAAGGTGTATGATTTTGCTTCTTCTCCGTTGATATAGGCTTTTCCGTCTTTTATTTCTAATGCGTTACCTTCGTAGTTTCGGATAGCCCGTTCGTAAATGCGGATATTGTCAGGTGTTAATTCGATTGATTCTCCTTTTTTGGGTATCCAGATGGGGCCATAATTGCAACGTGTCCATTTGTCATCGAATCCGATCGGATAGATTTGTTCTCCCCATCCTCCGGGTTCAGGAATCATTTCTATTATTTGAGGGTTATTAGATGCTTTTTCGTAGGCATTCGATGTTAGCGGAACACGATAAACCGGGTTGAACGTGCCGTTCTCGTTTCGATGTACTCCCAATGCCGCGAAAATAGCTTCCGCATTACGTTCATTGTTTACCAACAAACGGTCATCTTTGCTTATACCTAATTCTCTGAATGTTTTTTCGTCTAAATATCCTCCGGTTGTACGCAGAAACATATTGTATTGCAAATTTTTGGGATCTTCTGCTCGAACGTCGTTTATAAATAGGTTATTATCTATAATCTGTAATTTGTCTCCGGGCATCCCGACGGCTCGTTTTACAAAATTTTCGCGGCGGTCTACCGGACGATAAACAATATCGCCGAAGACGGATTTATTTTTATTCACTACATCCCAACCGTTACGGTATACCAATTCATGATAGTCGGGATTCGTTACATACGTTGCTACCGTATCTCCTGCCGGAAAGTTGAAAACAACAATGTCATTTCGTTTTACTTTGCCCAATCCCGCCAATCGTTTATATGGCCATTGAGGCCATTCTATATATGATTTTGTTCCGGTTATAGGCATGGTGTGTTGTGCCAGCGGAAAGGATAGGGGTGTATTCGGAACACGTGGGCCGTAACTTAATTTACTTACAAACAGATAATCGCCCACTAAAAGCGTTTTTTCTAACGAAGGTGTGGGTATTTTATAGTTTTGGAAGAAAAAAGTATTAATCAGATAAACCGCTACAAGGGCGAAAACAATCGCATCTACCCATTCCATTGTTTTGCGGATTGCCGGGTTTTTCGACTTTTTCCAACATCCCCACGGAATAAAACGTGTTAGGTAAATATCGACAATAAACAATACTCCTAAACACAACCAAAAATTACCTACCCATACAGTGAATGCTAAATATAGAATGGTTACGATTGTAAATTTTATCCATTTAGCTTTCGGCGCATTTTTCAACCGTTCTATTAATGAACCGGTAGTTCTATTATCTTCTATTTCTTTTGTCATGTGATAGTTCCTTTTTTATTATTGCAGAAAAGGCAGCATGTCTGTCATTGTGAGGAAACCTTTTTTCCCGCATGTAAATTCTGCGGCGACTACCGCTCCTAATGCGAATCCTTTTCTGCTTTTCGCATCATGTGTGATACGGATGGAGTCTACATCCGATTCGTATGTAATACTATGGATGCCGGGTACTTCATCGCGGCGGATAGCAGTTATTTCTATTTCGTTTGTTGCCGCTTTTTTGCCTTCTACCCAACTGTTTTTACGGTCAAGTTCTTCTATAATGCCTTCGGCTAATGTAATAGCGGTTCCGCTGGGGGCATCTAATTTGTGGATGTGGTGTACCTCTTCCATATTGACTTCATAAGCGGGAAATCCGTTCATTATTTTCGCCAAATATTTGTTCAGCGCAAAAAAGATATTTACGCCTAAACTGAAATTTGAAGCGTAAAAGAACGTTTTTCCTTCGTTACATGCTTTCTTTATTTCTGGAAGATGTTCTAACCATCCTGTTGTTCCAGATACAACGGGAACTCCGGCAGCGAAACATTTTCGGTAATTTTCTATCGCTACGGACGGGATTGTAAATTCAATGGCGACCTCTGCACTGCGGAAAGCTTCCGATTCAAAATCCGCTTGATTATCAATATCTATGATGCTTACAATCTCATGTCCACGTTTTTGGGCGATTTGTTCTATTTCTCGCCCCATTTTTCCGTAACCAATTAGTGCTAATTTCATATTCTTGCAGTTTTTTGCGTATCTTTGTACATATCGCTTATTTTTGATAAGCGCGTTTAAATTGCAAAGATAAGGAAAATCGCAGATTCGCCTCTTTGTAAACTATTTAATTTTATGGAAAAGCTGTTACACTATATTTGGAAATATCGTTTGTTCGATATTCGGCATTTGTCTACGACAGATGGGCAACCGTTAGAAATTATAGATACGGGAGTCTGTCAGGGAGACTCCGGCCCGGATTTCTTCAATGCTAAGATACGTTTAAACGGACAGATTTGGGCGGGAAATGTAGAGATACATACGAAATCGTCCGATTGGTTCGTGCATCGGCATCAAAAGGATAGTGTGTATGATACTGTTATTTTGCATGTTGTAGGTGAGGCTGATTGTACAATATCTCGAACTGATGGGCGTTCTATACCTCAGTTTATTCTGCCGGTTTCCGAGAGATTGAAGTGTAATTTCGATTTTTTGATGGCCAGTGATATTAATCCTCCTTGCGCCGATAGGTTGCATGAGCTTGATTCTTTTTTTATAACCGATTGGATTACCGCTCTTGCTATGGAACGATTAGAGCAAAAAACGGAACGTATTCTGGATTGGCTCAATCAAGAACAGGGCGATTGGGAAGGTGTGTGCTATCGGTTGTTGTGTCGTAATCTCGGGTTTCATACGAACAGCGATGCGTTTGAACGGTTAGCAAGAAATACGCCTTTGATATTCATGCAAAAGCATGCTGATTCTCTTTTTCAAATAGAAGCTATATTATTTGGTCAGGCGGGATTTTTAGACAATCCTTCTCTTTGTTCTGATTCGTATTACCGACAATTGAGAGAAGAGTATCTCTTTTTAAAGCAAAAGTTCGGGTTAGTATCGCAGCCTGTATCGTGTTGGAAAATAGCGCGTATGCGACCTGTTAATTTCCCTCATATTCGCATTGCCATGTTGGCGCGTTACATAGAACAAGGATTTTCGCTTTTTTCCCGTATTTGCGAAACCGAATCCATAGATGATTTTCGCGATTTATTTAAGATAAGGTTATCCGGATATTGGGACACGCATTATCTTTTTGGCGAGATATCCGCTACGAAGACAAAGATGTTAGGCAAAACAGCAATAGATACCTTATTGATAAATACGGTTGCCCCATTATTGTATGCCTATTCTATCCGTAATGGAAATGATATTTATAAAGAACGGGCATCCCGATTGCTCGAATGTCTGAAACCCGAGACGAATCGTATTGTATCCGATTTTTCGGCTGCGGGTATCGTACCTCGAAATGCTTTTGATTCTCAGGCGTTGATACAGCTTCGAACCCAATATTGCAACACGAAAAAATGCCTTTATTGCCGTATCGGGCATCGGCTGCTGTCGCATCCGTAACTGAGAGCAGAAAGTTAATGTGCCGATAACCAATTTTCTCCTACGCCGGAATCTACCAGTAAAGGAACCTTTAAACGGTAAGCGTTTTCCATCTCTTCTTTTACTATGCGATCTAACGCCTCTACTTCATTGGCGGGAACGTTGAAATTCAACTCGTCGTGAACTTGTAAAATCATTCGTGCTTGCAAACCTTCTTTTTCAATGCGTGCGGCGATACATATCATAGCTATTTTTATAATATCGGCTGCGCTTCCTTGTATTGGCGCATTGATGGCGTTGCGTTCGGCATATCCTCTTACAACGCTGTTACGAGAGTTGATATCGGGCAACATGCGTTTTCTTCCGCTGATTGTTTCTACATAACCTTTTTCTCGGGCGATAGCGATACTCTTGTCCATGTATTCTTTTACCTGCGGGAAAGATTCGAAATATCCGTCTATCAGTTGTTTGGCTTCTGAACGGGGAATATTTAAACGTTCGGACAATCCGAATACGGAAATTCCGTATATAATACCGAAGTTTGCTGTTTTCGCTTTTCGGCGCATATCTTTCGAGACTTGTTCAATAGGGATTTTGTAAATTTTCGCTGCCGTAGCCGCATGTATGTCCGCTCCTGAAAGAAAAGCGTCTATCATGTGGGTATCTCCGCTTAAATCGGCCATGATGCGCAGTTCTATCTGAGAGTAGTCGGCCGAGTAAAACAAACATCCCTTATCGGCTATAAAGGCACGACGAATTTCTTTTCCGTCGTCATCGCGAATAGGAATGTTCTGTAAATTCGGATTGCTGGAACTGAGCCGTCCTGTTGCTGTAATGGTTTGGTTGAAAGATGTATGTATTTTTCCTGTACGGGGATATATTAGCTCCGGTAAAGCGTTTACGTATGTACTTAGCAATTTTCTTAGTCCTCGTTGTTCCAAAATTTTTTCTACAATGGGATGTTTGTTTCGTAACTTTTCTAAAATTTCTTCTGTTGTGGAGTATTGACCGGTTTTTGTTTTCTTTATTTTCTCGTCTATTTTCAGGCGGTCAAATAGTATCTCTCCTACTTGTTTAGGGGAGCTGACATTAAATGTAACACCAGCCATTGCGTATATTTCGGATTCTATCTGTTCGATGCGGGAACTCAGCATAACGGATGTCTGTTGTAATATATCGCAGTCTATACGGACTCCGGTAATTTCCATTTCCGCCAGAACTTTTGTCAGAGGCATTTCCATATCGTAGAAAAGCGTTTCTATTCCCTCATTTTTTAACTCTTGTTCCAAATGGCGTTTTAAGCGCAAGGTAACATCGGCGTCTTCGGCTGCGTAATCGCAAATGCGAGAGGGGGGCAACTGACTCATATTTAGTTGCTTTTTTCCACGAGGGCCTATCAAATCTTCAATCGGAATGGTTTTATATCGCAGATAGATTTCTGCCAGATAGTCCATATTGTGGTGTTGTTCGGGTTGTAGTAAATAATGGGCAACCATTGTATCGAAAAGCTGTCCTTTTACCGTTATTCCGTAATTTTTAAAAACGATATAGTCGTATTTAATGTTTTGTCCTATTTTAAGAGACTTGTCATTTTCGAGTGCAGGTTTAAAACGAGATATTAGTGTTTGGGCTGCCTTATCATCGTTGGGTACAGGTACATAGTAGGCTTCGCCTTCTTTTATGGCAAAAGACATTCCTACCATCTTTACTCGGATGGGGTCTACACCGGTTGTCTCTGTGTCGAATGCAAATTCAGAGGCGTTTTTCAGTCTTTCTACCAATAGAGAGATTTGTTCATCTTCTGTTATTAAATGGTATGCGTGTGGAAAAGTCTGGATAGATTCCAAATCCGGTTGGACTTCTTCATCGGTTTCGTTTACATCATTGTCTGGCGTGGAAGCGAAAAAACTATCGAATAAGGAGCCCTGTATCGGATCTTTTTTCTGCTCTTTTACAGACGAAGAATAAGTCGCGCTTTTACCCAATACACGGTCGGTTAGATTTCTGAACTCCAACTCGTCAAATAGAGCTCTGATTTTTTGTTCGTCTACGTTCTCTCTGATAAGCGTCTTTTCATCAAAGTCTATGGGGACATCGGTTTTTATTGTTGCTAAGAATTTTGAAAAGCGAATTTGTTCTTTGTTCGATTCTACTTTTGTTTTCAATGAGCCTTTCAGCCGATCGGTATTCGCTAATAGGTTTTCGATGCTGCCGAACTCATTTATTAATTTGACCGCCGTTTTTTCTCCTACTCCGGGACAGCCCGGAATGTTGTCGGAGGCATCGCCCATCAATCCCAAAATATCTATTACTTGTAACGGAGAAGATATAGAGAATCTATTTAATATTTCGTCTACGCCCAATACTTCAAAATCGCCTCCGAATTTAGGCTTATACATGAATATATGAGGAGAAACCAATTGTCCGTAATCTTTGTCGGGGGTCATCATATAGGTGTTGAACCCTTTTTTTTCAGCCAGTTTTGCTAATGTTCCTATAACATCGTCCGCCTCAAATCCGGGAACTTCTACAATCGGAATATTGTATGCCGAGATAATCTCTTTTATAATTGGAACCGATTGTTTGATAACTTCCGGCGTTTCTTCTCTTTGGGCTTTATATTGGTCGAATGCTTCATGACGAAAAGTCGGGCCGGCAGGATCGAATCCGACAGCGATATGTGAGGGATTTTCTTTACGCAGTACCTCTTCGAGCGTATTTACGAACCCGAATATTGCCGAAGTGTTTACCCCTTTGGAGTTGATACGGGGATTTTTAATAAATGCGTAATATGAACGGTATATCAACGCGTAGGCGTCTAATAAAAAAAGTCTCTTATCGGCCATAAATATTTTATTCTGTTTTAATCTTCTATTATTGCTTGTAAACGCAGATTCTTAAATTCTAATGCGGCGTCGAATGTACCTTCGCTTTCCCATCCCATAATAATATAGGTAATTTGTAAGTTATCTAACGATGTGTCTTTCCACCCGGATAACTTGACTGCTTCTTTTACATATGGCAGTAAGTCGGCATTTGCATGTTGCCAATTTCCAGATGAAATTGTACCGTCCCAAATTTTGTCGCCAGCCGGGCCGTAAACGAATAAATTCGTAACTACGTTCTTTGTGCCGGTATCTGTAAAATTTTCGCCCGGAGGGAAAGGATATCGATAATCATATATAGGGATGCTCAAAAGAATCGATTTTAAATAGTTTTCTGATTTATGGTTCCGGTTTTGTATGGCCATGTGTGAAACCACGTGGCAAGTATGTAAGTTTGGATTAAAAGCATCTCCCATATAATTTTTGCAATACAATAATTTTGCGGATAGTGTATATTTCAGCGCTTTGTATTTACTTAGCGGTATTCCGTTTTCGAACGGTTGCTCTATATATAGATGCGGCCAGCTTTCGTAGAATTGTCGGATATGGTCTCCGTATTCGGGTTTGGTTCGTATCTCCATTCGGAAATGGCCTTTGGGAAGTACGGAAAAGCGTTTGCCTTCATTTTCATAAAAACGCTCTCCTCGTTTGCCTTTTTGCAATATCGTGTCGTATAAATTATAGCGGCTTGCCCATTGCGAGAGAATCCATACCGGTTTTTTGTTTGTAAGTTTTCCAAAATAAATAGTTCCGCACCGTTTATCTATACCTTCTTGCGGATCACGCACGGAGATTCCTTGTTCAAAAGCCAAATCGGCTATTAAATCTATACGGCGTTGTTTAGCTTCGCACGATGTATTTGCTATTCCAACTCCCCAGTATATCCATATAAATAGATAAGATAAGATTAGAGTTGAACTTTTCATAAAAAGTATTTTTCGCATTTAAACAATTTCATCCTTTCCGAAGTTTTTATTGCAAAACAACGTAATATTACGCTGTTTTTGAATAGAATTTCACGTAAAAATACAATAAAAATACGATATATTTTGTTTTATTGCTATTTTTGCATTTCATTCATAAACTATGGATATACTTTCAGAGATTAAACAGCCTATACGTCAGGAATTAGACGTACTGAATACCGCATTGATTAAGGCTTTGGCCTCGTCTAACCAATTATTGAACTCGGTAGTTGAGTATTACCTTTCTACAAAAGGAAAGCAAATGCGTCCTATATTGGTTCTGCTTGCCGCTCGATTGTTCGGCAAGGTCAGGCAAGAAACAATCGATGCCGCCGTATCCATAGAGTTGTTGCACAATGCCAGTTTGATTCACGATGATGTAGTGGATGCTACCTTACAACGAAGGGGTAAAAAGTCGGTAAATGCTGTTTGGGATAATCGTATAGCGGTATTGGTAGGAGATTTTTTTGTATCGACTGCACTGAAATGTTCTTTGGCAACAAACGATATGGAGATTGTATCTACTCTATCGCAATTAGGTCAAGATTTGGCGAAAGGAGAGATAGAGCAACTCGATAATGTCCGCAGAAAGATTCTCAACGAGAATGCTTATTTTGAGGTTATAAGTAAAAAAACAGCGTCTCTTTTTGTTGCCTGTATGAAAGTGGGGGCTTGGTCGTCAGGAAAATCAGATGAACGTATAAAACATATCCTGTCTTTCGGAGAGAAGTTGGGCTTGTGTTTTCAAATTAAAGACGATATATTTGATTATTTCGACGATCTTTCCATAGGAAAGCCTACGGGCAATGATATTAGAGAGGGAAAAGTTACACTGCCGTTGATATATGCGTTGAATCAAGCGGATGAGGTTACACGGAAATATTATACGGATATTCTTGAAAAAACACATCTTACAAATAACGAAATAGAATCGCTTATCGAGTTTGCCAAAGTAAATGGCGGCATTGAATATGCGGAGAGCGTTATGTATAAATTACGGGATGAGGCCTTAAATACGATTGATATTTTTAAAGAATCGCCTGTTTATCAGTCATTGAAAATGATCTTGCAATATACCATAGAGCGTAAAAAATAAAAACGCGCATTCTTTTCTATGTATGGTTTTTCTTAGGATAAAATTCGATCTATATCATTTAATTCCTTCGTGGTAAAGGCGAGATGATTTAATGCCTGTAAATTGTCTTTCAATTGTTTTACGGAACTGGCTCCTATTATTGCCGATGTTATCCGTTGGTCTCGGAGTGTCCATGCCAATGCCATTTGAGCCAAAGTTTGACCGCGTTGACAGGCTATTTCGTTTAAAAGTCTGACTGTTTCTATTTTTTCAGGAGTGATTTGTGAGGGCTGTAAAAATCCGTGAGGACGTGCGGCGCGCGAATGTTCGGGAATTCCGTTTAAATATTTATCTGTCAGAATACCTTGTGCCAGAGGGGAAAATGCAATAAATCCAGACCCGTATTCTGCTGCTAACGAAAGATTCTCTTTTTCTATTGCGCGTTCAAACATATTGTAACGGTATTGACTAATTAAACAGGGGACTCCTGCTTTTGCCATTATTTCGTATGCTAAACGGGCTTGTTGGGGAGGGTATTTGGATATTCCGATATATAGGGCTTTTCCTTGTTTTACAATATCTATTAATGTTTGGACAGTCTCTTCAACGGGCGTAACGCTATCGTAACGATGGCTGTAAAAAATGTCGAAGTAGCCTAATCCGGTACGGCGAAGGCTTTGGTCTATACTTGCCATCAAGTTTTTACGGGAACTGTTTCCGCCATAAGGACCCGCCCACATTTCGTGTCCCGCCTTAGAGGATATGATCATTTCATCTCGATAACCTTGAAAATTTTCTTTTAGAATTTTACCGAAATTTATTTCAGCGCTTCCGGGAACGGGACCGTAATTATTGGCTAAATCAAAATGCGTGATGCCGTGGTCGAAAGCATATTTAATTATGTCGGTGGCTATTTTTAAATCGTCTACGCTACCGAAATTATGCCATAACCCCAAAGAAATTAAAGGCAACTGCAATCCGCTTTTCCCGCAATATTTATATGGCATTCGATCGTATCGGTCGCTTGCCGGTTGATAGTCGGATGGGCTGTTCATCTTGGATTTTTATATAATCGGAAAAAAGAGGTAATATCGCAAGTTAGGCGTACAATTAAAAAAGGAGTGCACTGAAAATATTATTTTCTGTTACTCCTTAATATGATTATGGTATTTATCTGGATTTTATCGGACTATTTGCTTCGCTGTATGAAAGAATGAATTTGTTTAATGCGTTTCTATCATCTGTGTATTTCAGCTTGTTTGAAAGAACAGGGAAAAATTTTTCCTTATCGATAGTGTACGGATATAATTTTTTAAGCGCGGCGAGTTTTTCCGGTTGGTATCCGAACTCATCTATAAGTCTACCGATTTGATCTGTGTAAAAAAAGGTGGCGCCTAAGGCTTTATCTAAGACGAGATGTTTTTCTTTGTCGTAAGTAGCTTCTCGTATAGATTTAGTCAAAAGGTTGATTTGCGTTTCCGAGTAGGTTGGCAACATAATATCTCCGTTTTTGCCGGATATTTTTACCGGAGTACCGTCTGGTTTAATTGCTGAAATAGGAATATTTATCGGTTTATTTTTGTATTCTACTTTTTGTGAATAAAGTAACTTGCCTACCGGACGTTTGGAGCCTTCTTCCGGAGCCGTAAATACGTCTACTTGATATATTCCGCTTTTTAAAGCGGTCATAAAACAGGAGTTAACAGGGGTACATACTTGTTCTCCGTTTAAAAAAACGACAACGGGAAAATATTTGCTTTCAATGCGTATCCCTTTTAATGTTTGCGCCCAGAGCGAATTACATCCGAATAAAAATGCTACGGCAAAAATAATAAACCTGCTCATTGTTTTATTTTTTAGCTGATTCTTGTTATTTAAGTGCTACAAAGATAAGGGAATAAAGTGAAAATGAATTCTCCGATAGAGAAAATTATTCGAATAGCTCCTCATCTCGTATTAACATGATGACGGCAGAATGTGGAACAATCAGGTATTTCTCGTCATCGAAAGATATTTCGTAAGCCGAATTTTGTAAAAAAATGGCTAAATCGCCTTCTTTTGCTTGTAACGGGAGGTAGCGAACTTCTTCATGCTCTTTTTTCTTCCATGCTTCATCTTCTTCTGTTACGGCGGGAATGGGAAATCCGGGACCGGCTTTGACTACATACCCGCTTTGTATTTTTTCGCCTTCTTGTACAGTTGGAGGAAGATATAATCCGCTTTTTGTCTGGCTTTGAGGATTTTTGGGCTTGATTAATAATTTGTCGCCCACCATAATAAACTTATCTATTCTTTTTTCTGCAATGTCGAGTGTCATATTTTATTGTTTTATTGAGTATTTATAATTAGTCTTGCCAATCGCCGTTTCTTTTGATGAGGTCTATTAATTTTTGTACGGCTAATGCCTCTTCTATATTTTGTTCTACACATGTTTTTCCTTTGTAGAGGCTGACTTTTCCCCGTCCGGCTCCTACGTAACCGTAATCGGCATCTGCCATTTCACCCGGACCGTTTACGATACAACCCATAATTCCGATTTTAAGACCGGTTTGTCCCTTTGTCGCTTCTTTAATGCGGGCAATGGTTTCTTGCAGGTTAAATAGGGTGCGTCCGCAACTGGGACAGGATATGTATTCTGTTTTAGTAATTCGCAATCGGACAGCCTGTAATATGGAAAATGCGGTTTTTATTATATCTGTTTGACTATTTTGAGATTTATTCCGTAGCCAGATACCGTCGCCGAAACCGTCTAAAAGTAATGCTCCGAAATCTGCGCCGGCTTTTAGCTGTAATGATTCTATATCTGTTTCGTTGTATTCCTTTGATAATATAATTGGATTTTTTATTCCAAACGATATTGCGTTATGGAAAAACATACGCCATTCACCTACGCAATTAATATGTTTTGTGTCTGCAATTAGTACGGTATTCTTTAATAATTTAATTTTTTCGGCAATTTCGCTTGTTAATTCGGAACAGTCGAGAAACAAAAATCGGATGGAAGCGTCCGACTCGGTTATCGAATCAATCTCAGCTATGCGGAATAGCGGGTATTTGTTTGTCCCATCGGTAAAGAATCTGGTACTGTCGGAATAAAAGTCCGGTTGAAATTCTTCGTTTTTTTCTTTTCCGGCATTTAGGCCTAAAACAACGGGATGTCCGTTTCCTCCTATATAAGAGACTTTTTCAGATATGCGGCGAGTTACGTTGCAATAGTCGTATTCTTCGGCAAGTTTTCCGTTGATAACGTCGTGCCTGTGTCGCAAGGAGATGTAATCGGCTAATTTTTTTGCAACGGGAATTTCTGCTTCCGGTTCTTCGCTCAAAGATACCCGTATTGTATCGCCTATTCCGTCGGCTAATAACGAGCCTATTCCTACTGCCGATTTAATACGTCCGTCTTCACCGTCTCCGGCCTCTGTTACGCCTAAATGTAAAGGATAGTTCATGTTTTCTTGCTCCATTTCTCTCACTAAGAGTCGTACGGTACGTACCATGATGCAGGTATTGGAGGCTTTAATGGAGATGACAACATCGTGAAAATTTTCTGCTTGGCAAATGCGTAAAAATTCCATGCACGATTCTACCATGCCTTCGGGTGTATCGCCATATCGGCTCATAATACGGTCGGAGAGAGAACCATGATTTACTCCTAAGCGAATAGCTGTTCCGTGTTCTCGGCAAATATTCAAAAACGGAATAAATCGTTTTCTGATTTTTTCTATTTCCTGCGCATATTCTTCGTCGGTAAATTCTATTTTTTTGAATGTGCGGGCGCTATCGACAAAATTACCCGGATTGATACGTACTTTTTCTACTTGTCGAGCGGCTTCGTCTGCGGCTTTCGGATTAAAATGTATATCGGCAATTAGGGGTGTGTTGTAGCCGTGTTGGTTGAGAGTTCGTCTAATTTCTCCTAAATTCCGGGCTTCACGTTCGCCTTGCGCCGTTAGCCGTACATAATCAGCTCCGGCGTTGATAATGCGGATACATTGTTCTACACTCGAAAGGGTGTCGAGCGTACAAGTATTTGTCATTGATTGTATGCGGATGGGATTGCTGCCGCCTAATAATGTATCGCCTATTTTAACTTCCGAACTTTTTCGTTTGGAGTAGTTGAAATAACTCATGTTTCGGGATATGGTTTATAACTATCATTCCACCGATAAATAATTATCGGTGGAATGAATATAACTGCTATTTGCTTACAAATCGATTTTAATTGGTTTTGTAGGGATATTCTATTTTTGCTAATTCTTTATTGGCTTCTACGATTTTTTGCGCTAATCCGGTTTTGTACTCTTCTAACTTTTGGGCGATATTATTGTCTTTTAAGGCCAACATTTGTATCGCTAAAATTGCGGCATTGAGAGAAGCATTGATACCTACGGTAGCAACAGGAATGCCCGGAGGCATTTGTACGATGGCATAAAGTGCGTCTACCCCTTCCAAACTGGATTTGATGGGAACGCCGATAACCGGCAGAGGTGTCATAGCTGCGATAACTCCCGGCAGGTGAGCTGCCATGCCGGCAGCGGCAATGATTACTTGCAAGCCTCTGTCTTTGGCTTCTTTGGCAAATTTTTCCACTTCCGCAGGTGTGCGGTGCGCAGAAAGGGCGTTCATTTCAAACGGAATTTCAAATTGGTTGAGTAACGCCGCCGCTTTTTCCATAATGGGCAAATCGGATGTGCTGCCCATGATAATACTTACTAACGGAGTGAGATTTTTCATATCGTTATTTTCCTATAAGAGCTTTATATTGGTCGGCAGAAAGAAGTTGATTTAACTCTTCTGCGTTGTTTACCGTGATTTTAATTAGCCAACCTTCGCCGTATGGGTCTTGATTAACAAGTTCGGGACTATCTTCGAGAGTATCGTTTATTTCTTCTACCGTACCGCTTACGGGCATAAATAAATCGGATACGGTTTTTACAGCTTCTATTGTACCGAAAGTTTCACCTTGTCCGAAAGTTTCACCTTGACTGGTGATGTCAACATAAACGATTTCGCCTAATTCGCTTTGTGCGAAATCGGAAATACCTACATAAGCCGTATCGCCTTCAATGCGAATCCATTCATGTTCTTTTGTGTACTTGATGTTGTTTGGAAAATTCATAGTCGTTTTTTTATTTAAGGGGTTGAAAATTTTTTCAAAGATAACGAATAGTTAGCAAAATAGCCCAATAAATGCAAATCATTCCGTTTAAAGTGCCTGCAATGACTTGTCCAAAAGTGTGCTTATTGAGGTATATACGCGATGTCCCTAAAAAACCGGCTAATAAAATGAGCAATATAAACAGATTAATAGGGAATATAGATTGTATCGTGCTTAATGCGAGCGTTAAGCCTATCAAGCCGCCTATGCCGGTCATGTGTGCGCTTATTTTCCATCGAAAATTGACAAATATGTCGATAAGAAGCGAAATAATGCTTCCTGCCATAAAAGCCAATGCCCAATACGGCAGGCCTGTTTTATACAGAAAAAGAATTCCGCATCCGTATGAAATAAGTGTAATAAGATAAGGTATCAATCGGTCTTTCCGATTATTGAGGCTGAGCGATTTTATCTGTCTTAATTTGTATAGCAGAAAAATGCCTATACCGGGTAATATTCCGGTAATTCCTAATATGCTGAATACGATAGTTAATTTGAATTTGGCGGGGTATATCTGTAAATATGAAAAAATAAAGATAATGGTCATGCCGTAATAGGGCATGAATAGAGGATTTAAAGTAATTGAGAAAAAGTGGGATAAAAATTTCATAACATTTTTGGGATTTATATCTCTTTTCGTAATCGGGCAACGGGAATACCTAATTGTTCTCGATATTTTGCAACTGTTCGTCGGGCAATGGTGTAACCTTGTTCTTTCAGCAGTTCACACAGTTTATCGTCGGCTAACGGATTTTTTTTATCTTCTTTATCTATACAAGATTGTAATAACGTTCTTATTTCACGGGTAGATATTTCTTCGCCGGAGTTGTTTTGTACGGCTTCGCCGAAAAAGAATCTTAATGGAAATATTCCGAAATTAGTCTGTACATATTTGCTGTTGCTGGCACGCGATACGGTTGATATGTCTAATCCTGCTTTTTCGGCTACATCTTTTAATATCATGGGTTTTAGAGCCAGTTCATCTCCGGTAAGGAAGAAATCTCGTTGCAGGTCAATAATTACCTGCATGGTTTTTAGCATAGTTTGTTGCCGTTGATGAATAGCATCGATAAACCATTGTGCGGCGTCTAATTTTTGTTTTACGAAAAGTAAAGCGTCTCGTTTTTCCCGAGTTTGATTTTCGGCATTGTTATTGTAGTCTTCAAACATTTCGGTGTAATTGCGGCTCACTTTCAGTTGCGGAATATTTCCGCTATTGAGGCTGAGGTAAATTTCTCCGTCTTGGGTTTCTACAATGAAATCGGGGGTGATTTGCACGTTATTGTCAACGGCAGAATCAGACCATTGGCTGCCCGGTTTGGGATTTAATGTGATAATCTCTTGTATAGCCGATTTTAAATCTTTCTCGGATATGTTTAGTTGCCTGATAATTTTATCGTAATGTTTTTTTGAAAATTCTTCAAAACAGTTTTCTAATACTTTATAGGCTAATTCTATTTCTCGGGTTTGTACTTTACGCCTGAGTTGAAGCATTAGGCATTCGCGCAAGTTAGACGCTCCTATGCCGGGAGGATCGAATCCTTGTATAATTTGCAAGTATGTTTCTAATTTTTCGGGAGGAATATCTATGGATGTTTGGAATACGATGTCATTTGATATTGCATTCAAATCTCGGCGTAAATAGCCATCGTCGTCAATATTTCCTATAATGTATTCCGC